>NZ_AKJO01000067.1:0-134365 GCF_000282295.1 Pseudomonas sp. GM33 | reverse complement strand
GAGGTTCAAGACGGTATCTACACAGGACCGTGTTCAGCCTCGGGGATGATGCCTGGCGTGAAGGTCTTGCAAGCGGGCGCGGGCGACGTGCGTGTAAATCTGGGTAGTCGACAGATCGCTGTGGCCAAGGAGCATCTGCACCACCCGTAAATCGGCGCCGTGGTTGAGCAGATGCGTGGCGAAGGCATGGCGCAACGTGTGCGGCGACAGCGACTTGCCAATCCCGGCGACCTTGGCCTGATGCTTGATCCGGTGCCAGAAGGTCTGGCGGGTCATTTGCTCGCCACGCTGACTAGGGAACAACACATCGCTGGGACGCCCGCCAAGCAGTTCGCTGCGGGCATCGCGCATATAGCGCTCGACCCAGACAATCGCCTCCTCGCCCATCGGCACCAACCGCTCCTTGCTGCCCTTGCCCATCACTCGCAACACCCCCTGGCGCAAATTGACCTGCTCCAGCGTCAGGCTGATCAGCTCCGTCACCCGCAGACCACAGGCATAAAGCACTTCGAGCATCGCCCGGTCACGCTGGCCGATGGCTTCACTGAGGTCCGGTGCAGCCAACAGCGCATCAACGTCAGCTTCCGACAAGGATTTGGGCAATGGCCTACCCAGTTGCGGCATATCGATGCGCAGGGTTGGATCGACGGCGATCATCTTTTCCCGCAACAGATAGCGATAGAAGCCACGCACCCCCGAGAGAAATCGCGCAGTGGACCGAGGCTTGTAGTTTTGCTCCAGGCGCCACGCCAGGTGGTCGAGTATCAACTCGCGCCCGGCATTGACCAGCTCCAGTCCTTTGTCCTGTAACCAGCCGTTGAACAGCGCCAGGTCACTGCGATAGGCATTGCGGGTGTTATCGGAAAGGCCCTTCTCCAGCCACAAGGCATCGAGAAATTGGTCTATCAGCGGGTGATCGATGGCAGGCATGGGCACTCAAATCACGCAGCCTTGAGACTGCGCACGAAATTAGAAACAGACATGGAAACGGCCGCTAGTCTTTCATAGGCCGCCAAATCAAGGAACAGGGAGCAGCAATGAGCGAACAGCACATCTTACTGGCATTGGGTGGAATCGGTGCGGCGGCGCTGCTCTGTCAATGGCTGGCCTGGCGCCTGAAACTGCCGGCGATCCTTTTCCTGCTGTTGACCGGCATTCTGGTCGGCCCCGTGCTGCACTTGCTCGACCCTCAGGAAATGTTCGGGCCATTGCTGATGCCGCTGGTGTCCCTGGCAGTGGCGCTGATCCTCTTCGAAGGCAGCCTGACCCTGCACTTGTCCGAATGGCGCGAGATCGGCAGCGTCGTCCACCGCCTGGTCACGATTGGCGCGCTCTCCACATGGGCGGTCATTGCGCTCGCCACTCACTGGCTGCTGGGTTTCGACTGGATGCTCGCCATCCTGTTCGGCAGCCTGACCCTGGTGACCGGGCCGACCGTGATCGTACCGATGCTGCGTGTCGTGCGACCGAAAGCCTCGATTGCCAACATTCTGCGCTGGGAAGGCATTGTCATCGATCCCATCGGCGCACTGCTGGCGGTGGTCGTCTATAGCTTCATCATCGCCAGCGCCGAAGGTAACGGGCTCAAGGAAAGTCTGCTGACCTTCGGCGGCGTAATCTTGTGTGGCAGCCTCTTCGGCATTCTTGGCGGCTGGTTGCTGGGCACCCTGATTCGTCGTCAGTGGTTGCCGGAATACCTGCACAACCTGGCAGCGCTTGCGGCAGTGCTGGGCATTTTCATAGCGTCCAACGAAGTCACCCACGAATCCGGACTGCTCGCCGTGACACTGATGGGCATGTGGCTGGCGAACATGAAAGGCGTCGACGTGAGGCACATCCTGCACTTCAAGGAAAACCTCAGCGTATTGCTAATCTCCGGCCTGTTCATTCTGCTGGCGGCACGACTGGACCTGAACGCCATGATCGGCCTCGGGCCACTGGTGCTGATTTTGTTGCTGGTCATTCAGTTCATCGCCCGCCCATTGAATGTGTTGCTGAGCACAGCGGGCTCCAGCCTGGGTTGGCGCGAACGGGCGCTGCTGGCGTGGATCGCCCCGCGGGGCATTGTGGCAGCGGCGGTGTCGGCAATCTTCGCCATCCGCCTGCATGAGGCCGGTCATCAGGGGGCACTGCTGCTGGTGCCGCTCACCTTTGCGGTGATCATCGGCACGGTGGTGTTGCAAAGCGCGACGGCACGACCGCTGGCACGCCTGCTGAAGGTGGCGGAACCGGCACCGAGCGGCTTCCTGATCATCGGCGCCAACGGACCCGCTCGCACACTGGGCAAGGCCCTGCAGCAACTGGGCAGTCGCGTACTGTTGACGGATTCGAGCTGGGAAAACATTCGCGCAGCCCGGATGGAAGGCTTGCCGACCTATTTTGGCAATCCGGCGTCGCAACATGCCGATGCGCACCTGGACCTGGTCGGCCTCGGGCACTTGCTGGCGCTGTCACCCTCCGGTGAAATGAACACCCTGGCGCTGATGCGCTTTCGTCATGAACTGGGCCATCAGCGCATGTTCGGCCTGGGCAGCGGCCAGGAAAGCCGTCGCACCGACAAGCATCGCACCAGCCTGGAACATCGCGGCAATCAACTGGGCAGCGAAGCGCTGACCTACGCCAAACTCGCCAGCCAGTTGAGCCAGGGGGCCGAGCTGTACAGCACAACATTGACGGATGGCTTCGGCTGGGATGATTACCAGGCACTGCATGGTGAGCGAGCGACGTTGCTGTTCGTGCGCGATGACAGCGGTTGGGTGCATGTGGTGACGCCGGAGAGTACGATCAAGCCCGCGGCGGGCTGGACGTTGTTGGCGTTGATTCAGCCGGAGACTGTTGGCGCCGGCTAAATCCCATCGCGAGCAAGCTCGCTCCCACAATGATCTTTAGTGCTCACCGATATTGCGCTCACTGGAGATCCACTGCGGGAGCGAGCTTGCTCGCGATGGCCGCAACTCGGTCTTGCGTCAGGCCATGAACCGGAGAACTCATTAAATCGCAGGCAACAAAAAAGCAGCCCGCAGGCTGCTTTTTTTTTGCATCGGAAGCTGGACTTAAGCCAGTTTTTCCTTGATGCGAGCTGCTTTACCCGACAGGTCGCGCAGGTAGTACAGCTTGGCTTTACGTACGTCACCGCGACGCTTGACAGCCATGCTGTCGATTTGCGGGGAGTAGGTCTGGAAAGTACGCTCTACGCCAACACCGTTGGAGATTTTACGAACGGTGAATGCACTGTTTACGCCGCGGTTACGCTTGGCGATAACAACACCTTCGAACGCTTGCAGACGCGAACGGTCGCCTTCCTTCACTTTCACCTGAACGACAATGGTGTCGCCCGGGGCAAAGGTAGGGATCTCTTTGGTCATCTGCTCTGCTTCGAGTGCAAGGATGATTTTGTTAGTCATGCTGTGCTCCTAAGGTAAATCGTCGGATCTACCATCGATACGTTGTTAACTATCGTCCCGCTCGCGGATGTATTCCTCGAGCAGCTTCTTCTCTTCTCCAGAAAGCGAGCGGCTTTCCAGAAGATCGGCGCGTCGTTCAAAGGTCCGACCAAGGGACTGCTGTAAACGCCAACGCCGGATGTGCGCGTGATTGCCACTTAGCAATACGTCGGGAACACGCTGATCCGCATACACCTCCGGTCGGGTGTAGTGCGGGCAATCCAGCAAACCATCCGTAAAGGAATCTTCCTCGGCGGAGTCCGCATGCCCTAAAGCTCCAGGCAGCAGTCGTGTAACCGCATCGATCAGGACCATCGCCGGCAGCTCGCCGCCAGACAGAACATAGTCGCCAATCGACCACTCTTCATCGACATGAGCATCAATAAAACGCTCGTCAATGCCTTCATAGCGGCCGGCAATCAGGATCAATGCATCCAGATTCGCCAACTCGCGTACCGCCGACTGAGTCAGCTGGCGGCCTTGGGGCGACAGGTAAATTACCTTCGCCGCCTCCCCGGCTGCTGCCTTGGCCTGAACCAGAGCATCTTCCAGGGGCTTGATCTTCATCACCATGCCCGGGCCACCGCCAAACGGGCGATCGTCCACAGTGTGATGTCGATCCGTCGTGTAGTCTCGCGGATTCCAACAGGTGAGCTGCAAGAGCCCCTGTTTCACCGCACGACTGGTGATGCCGTACTCGCTGATGGCAGAGAACATCTCGGGAAACAGACTGATCACTTCTACGCGCAAGTTAGCCACGCTTAGAAATCCGCGTCCCAATCCACCTTCATCTCGCCTGCCGCCAGGTCGACAGCCAACACGCATTGCTCGGTATAGGGCAACAGGCGTTCGCGATCATCCAGGCTGCCAGCGCAAGGCTTGACCACCATGACATCGTTCGAGCCGGTCTCCAGCAGGTGATCGATCTTCCCGAACAGTTGCCCGAGGGTGTCGATGACCTTGAGACCTTCCAGCTGGTACCAGTAGTACTCGCCGTCGGTGAGTTCAGGGAACAGGTTGCGCGGCACGCAGATCTCATAACCGGCCAGAAGACGAGCTTCTTCACGATCATCGAGACCCTTGAGCTTTGCGACCAGGAACTTGTCATTCCCGCGTCCGCTGACCAGCTCTACCTGCTTTACATTGCCGTCACGCTTGAGCGTCCAGGTTTTGTAATCCAGCAGGTTCTTAATCGGATCAGTAAAGGAGTACACCTTCACTTCGCCGCGAACGCCGTGAACAGAATAAATCTTGCCGATAACGATCAAATCATCAGCAACAGCTGGCGTCGCGTTCATATTGCTCAGGCCGCAGCCTTAGCAGATTCCTTCAACAACTGAGCAACGCGCTCAGAAGGTTGTGCACCAACGCTCAGCCAGTAGGCTACGCGCTCTTGGTTCACGGACAGACGAACTTCCTGACCACGGGCAACAGGGTTGAAGTAGCCAACCTGTTCCTTGTGCGAACCGTCGCGCGGGTTGCGGCTGTCGGTTACGGTCAAGTGGTAAAACGGGCGCTTTTTGGAGCCGCCAAGGGCAAGACGGATTGTTAGCATGTGAACATCGTTCCTGTAGTCGGTGCTGCAAATCTAAAGGCACAGCGGGCATGGGTGCCCGAAAGGCCGCATATTCTAAGGAATATCCGGACTTTTGCAAATGACTTTTTCCGGCGGCCTATCGGCCGCCATGCAGATTTGCTATAGAGCCGTCGTTGAAAACGGCCGGTCAGCTCCCGCCAAGTGCGGGTTTGCTGTGTATCCCACGTCCATGTGGGTTAGCGCCGGTGCGACGACCGGCGCGAATTCTTTACATCTTGGGCATGCCGCCGCCGGGCAACATACCGCCCATCCCGCGCATCATCTTGGCCATTCCGCCTTTTGCAGAGAACTTCTTCATCATCTTCTGCATCTGCTTGTGCTGCTTGATCAAGCGGCCGATGTCCTGCACCTGGGTGCCGGAACCCATGGCGATCCGGCGCTTGCGCGAACCACTGATCATCTCGGGATCGCGGCGCTCGGCCGGGGTCATCGAGTTGATGATGGCTTCCATCTGCTTGAATTGCTTTTCTGCCGCACCCTGGGCGTTGCCCATTTGCGCCAGGTTCACGCCACCCATGTTCGGCAGCTTGTCCATGAGCCCGCCGAGGCCGCCCATGTTCTTCATCTGTTGCAGCTGATCGCGGAAGTCTTCGAGGTCGAAGCCCTTGCCCTTCTTCAGCTTCTTGGCCAGCTTATCGGCCTTGTCCTTGTCGAGGGTCGCTTCCGCCTGCTCGATCAGGCTTAGCACGTCGCCCATGCCGAGGATGCGCGAGGCGATACGCTCAGGGTGGAACGGATCGAGCGCTTCGCTCTTCTCGCCCATACCGATGAACTTGATCGGCTTGCCGGTGATGGCGCGCACCGACAGCGCGGCACCGCCACGGGCGTCGCCGTCGACCTTGGTCAGGATCACACCGGTCAGCGGCAATGCATCGCCGAAGGCCTTGGCCGTGTTGGCGGCGTCCTGGCCGGTCATGGCGTCGACCACAAACAGGGTTTCGACCGGGTTGATCGCGGCGTGCAGCGCCTTGATCTCACCCATCATCTCTTCATCGATGTGCAGGCGACCGGCGGTATCGACGATGACTACGTCGATGAATTTGAGTTTTGCTTCCTTAATAGCCGCATTGGCGATGTCGACCGGCTTCTGGCTCAGGTCCGACGGGAAGAAGGTCACGCCGATGTCGTTGGCCAGGGTTTCCAGCTGCTTGATCGCCGCCGGACGGTAAACGTCGGCGGACACGACCATGACCGACTTCTTCTTGCGTTCTTTAAGGAAGCGCGCGAGCTTGCCGGCGGTGGTGGTTTTACCAGCGCCCTGCAAACCGGCCATGAGGATGACCGCTGGCGGCACTGCGCTCAGGTTCAGGTCTTCGTTGGCCGCGCCCATCAGGCTTTCGAGCTCGGCCTGGACGATCTTCACGAAGGCCTGGCCCGGCGTCAGGCTGCGCGACACCTCGGTACCGACGGCACGCTCCTTGACCGAATTGACGAAGTCCTTGACCACCGGCAGGGCAACGTCGGCTTCGAGCAACGCCATGCGCACTTCACGCAGGGTATCTTTGATGTTGTCTTCAGTCAGCTTGGCCTTGCCGGTGACATGGCGCAGCGTCTGCGAGAGACGTTCGGTTAAGTTTTCAAACATTGCGCGATCCTTTCAGGCCCTGTGTAGACCGGGATAATGGCGGCCCGGACCGGACTAAACGTGTGCTCGGCGAGCCTGCGGCGTGGGCAGGTCGCGGATTATAGCGAAGACTGTGGCCGGCGGACACCTCGCCGTCGGGTTGCGCGGTCTTTCGTGTGGCAGGGGTTCTATGCCAAACTCAGCGACTTTCGGGCTTGCCTAACAGGATTTATGCTCCCCTTGTCACCCAGCTTGCTAACTACCCTCGCCGCCGCCTGCTTGTATGCCGCTGCGACCATTTACCAGGGCACTCGCCTGGCGTCCGGCGCCAAGGTCAACAAACGCCTGCTGGTCATGCTCGGCGTGCTCGCCGTATTGGCCCACAGCGTCAGCCTGCTCACCCACCTGCTGACCCCGACCGGCCTGGCCCTGGACTTCTTCAGTGCCGCCAGCCTGATTGCCGTGGCGGTCATCGCACTGACCCTGCTGGCCTGCTCGCGGATTCCGGTGGAAAACCTGCTGGTCCTGCTGTTTCCGCTTGGGGCCTTGACCGTGATGCTGGCGCATTTTGCCCCCGCCGGCACGGTACAGGTCATCGATGAGGAGCCGGGCATCCTCGCCCACATCCTGCTTTCGATCCTGGCCTATGGCATGTTCACCATCGCGGTGTTCCAGTCCTTGCTGCTGCTGGTCCAGGACCACCAGCTCAAGCACAAGCACCCCTCCGGACTGATCAAGAACTTCCCGCCGCTGCAGACCATGGAAAGCCTGTTGTTCGGTTTTCTCTGGGCCGGCTGGACGCTGTTGTCGCTGTCGCTGATTTCCGGCTGGCTGTTCGTCGAGAACCTGTTCGCCCAGCATCTGGTGCACAAAACCCTGCTGGCCTGCCTGGCCTGGGTCGTTTTCAGCGTGCTGCTGTGGGGGCGCAATCGCCTGGGCTGGCGCGGGCACAAAGCCATTCGCTGGACCCTGGCCGGCTTTTGCCTGCTGATGCTGGCGTACTTCGGCAGCAAGCTGGTTCGTGAATACATCCTGCATATCTGACGGGCGGCATTAATGGACGACTTGCCCATAGGGCCGATGCTCGCGGTAGTGACCCTGCTGGTTTTATGGTCGGGGCTGTTTACCGCCATCGAAGCGGCGCACCAGCATTTGCTGGCCCAGCGCACCGCGACGCGTTCCAGCGACAAGCCAGTGGCGAAACTCAGTTTCCCCCTGGCCAGTCTGATTTTTTGCAACACACTGTGCCGTGCACTCGTGGTGGTCATCAGCACCTTGCTGGCCATTTTCACCTGGGGCGAGAACGGCCCGTGGGTCGCCTGCCTCGGGGCGGGCGCCATCTTGCTGGTGTTTTCCGACTACTTGCCACGCACCCTCGCCGCTCGCTATCCGGATGCGATCCTGGCCCAGGGCAACAACCTGCTGCGGTTGCCGCTGAAAGTCATCTATCCCGCGGCATGGCTGCTCACCAGCATCAGCCGCTTGCTGACGCGCCCATTTGTCCGTAAAGCCAAAGTGGTGCAACAAAGTGAGGACGAAACGCTGACGGAGCGGCATGCGCCCTCCGAAACCGTAAGCCGCCCTCACCCGCTGCCCGGCATCCACGCGCTGGACAACATCACCGTCAATGACATCCTGGTACCGCGCAGCGACGTGGACGGCATCAATCTCGATGACTCCATCGAAGAAATCATCGAACAGTTGCGCCACAACAAGCGCACGCGCCTGCCGGTGTTCCACAGTGATATCAACCAGGTCGAAGCCGTCCTCAACACCCGGCACATCCTGCACTTGCTGCCCGATGCGAGCCTGACCAGGGAAGCCTTGCTGGCGGCCAGCCACGAGCCGTACTTCGTGCCGGAAAGCACCCCGCTGCAGCTGCAGCTGCTCAACTTCCACAAACAGCAGCGACGCCTGGGCATGGTGGTCGATGAATACGGCGAAGTGCTGGGCATCGTCACCCTGGAAGACATTCTCGAAGAAATCGTCGGCGAGTTCGAAAGCCAGCACAGCCTGGACAACCCGCACATTCATCCGCAAGCCGACGGACGCCTGGTGATCGACGGAGCCGCGTCCATCCGCGAACTGAACAAGAGCCTCGGCTGGCACCTGCCCAGCGATGGTCCGAAAACCCTGAACGGCTTGGTCACCGAAGCGCTGGAAACCATCCCGGACTGCCCTGTCTGCCTGAAAATCGGCCGCTATCGCCTGGAAATTCTCGCGACTGAGGAAAACCGTGTCACGCGGGTGTTGATTTGGCAGACCAACCCGGCACTCGCTGCTTTACCCGCCCGTTAGATTGTTCAAAGATCGCAGCCTGCGGCAGCTCCTACATTGGAACGCGTTTCCCCTGTAGGAGCTGCCGCAGGCTGCGATCTTTTGCGCTTGTTGAATCGTTAGCCACCTTCCTATAATCGAACCGCTTACCCAAGCCCCGCCACACCCTGTGCCACCCGCACTCTGCGTTAAGCCCACATCCCTGGGTTCTCGACCATAATAATTCGCTCCACTGGGGCACATGACTGTCAGGGATCACCGCATGACGACCAGCACGACTTACAGCGACTCCACACCTGCACAACCGACGAACTCCGCTACCCGCGTGGCCACTGCGAGCTTCATCGGTACCGCCATCGAGTTCTACGATTTCTATGTCTATGCCACCGCCGCAGCACTGGTGATTGGCCCAGTGTTCTTTCCGCAGACATCCGGCACCGCCCAGATGCTGTCGGCGTTTCTCACGTTCGGCATCGCCTTCCTCGCACGCCCCTTGGGTTCGGCTCTTTTCGGTCACTTCGGCGACCGTATCGGCCGCAAGTCGACCCTGGTCGCCTCGTTGCTGCTGATGGGCGTGTGCACCACGCTGATCGGCGTGCTGCCCGGTTATGACAGCATTGGCGCCTGGGCACCGATCCTGTTGTGCGTCCTGCGCTTCGGCCAGGGCCTGGGGTTGGGCGGCGAATGGGGTGGCGCGGCATTGCTGGCCACGGAGAACGCGCCGAAAGGCAAACGCGCGTGGTTCGGCATGTTCCCGCAGTTGGGCCCATCCATTGGTTTCCTGGCGGCCAACGGCCTGTTCCTGACTTTGGCCGTGGTGCTGGACGATGAACAGTTCCGCTCATGGGGCTGGCGTATTCCGTTCCTGCTCAGCGCCGCGCTGGTGATGGTTGGCCTGTACGTGCGTCTCAAGCTGCATGAGACCCCGGTATTCGCCAACGCCATGGCGCGCCAGGAACGAGTGAAGATCCCGCTATTCGAGCTGTTCGGCCAATACTGGATGCCCGTCTTGCTGGGCGCCGGCGCGATGGTCGTGTGCTACGCGCTGTTTTACATCTCCACGGTGTTTTCCCTGAGCTACGGCGTTGCAACACTCGGCTACAGCCGCGAAACCTTCCTCGGCCTGCTGTGCTTCGCGGTGCTGTTCATGGCGGCTGCCACACCGCTGTCGGCCTGGGCCAGCGACCGTTACGGGCGCAAGCCGGTGCTGATCATCGGTGGCGTGCTGGCGATCCTGTCCGGCTTCCTCATGGAACCGCTGCTGACCCAAGGTTCGACCTGGGGTGTGGCGTTGTTCCTGTGCATCGAACTGTTTCTGATGGGCGTGACATTTGCGCCCATGGGCGCGCTGCTGCCAGAGCTGTTCCCCACCCACGTGCGCTACACCGGTGCCTCGGCGGCCTACAACCTGGGCGGTATCGTGGGCGCCTCCGCAGCGCCCTTCTTCGCCCAGAAACTGGTGGCCATGGGCGGACTGAGCTACGTCGGCGGCTATGTGTCCGGAGCGGCGGTGCTGAGTTTGATTGCGGTGCTGTGCCTGAAGGAAACGCGGCATAACGATTTGAATCAGGTCGCCTGACAGATCGCTTTCGCGGGCAAGCCCGCTCCCACAGGCCTATGTCGAACCACTATTTTGCGATCGACACTGATCCTGTGGGAGCGTGGCTTGCCCGCGATGGCGTCATTGCAGACAAAACGCCTCCCGAAAAACCACAACTTTTCCCAAGCCCATTGTCACCTCGCTCTACGCGCATCGGCTCATCCCCGCTATACTTCCCGGCTTTTCCTGAATAAATGCCAATAGGGTCCCGCCGCGCATGGATAAGACCTACCAGCCGCACGCCATTGAAACTTCCTGGTACAACACCTGGGAGTCAGAGAATTACTTCGCCCCGCAAGGCGCGGGCGAGTCCTACACCATCATGATCCCGCCGCCGAACGTCACCGGCAGCCTGCACATGGGTCACGGCTTCAACAACGCGATCATGGACGCCCTGATCCGTTTCCGCCGCATGCAGGGTCGCAACACCCTGTGGCAGCCGGGTACCGACCACGCCGGTATCGCCACGCAGATGCTGGTCGAGCGTCAGCTCGAAGCCAAGGGCCAGAGCCGCCATGACCTGGGCCGCGAAAAATTCCTCGAGAAAGTCTGGGAGTGGAAGGATGAGTCCGGTGGCAACATCAGCCGTCAGATCCGTCGCCTCGGCTCGTCCGTCGACTGGAGCCGCGAGCGCTTCACCATGGACGACGGCCTCTCGGAAGCCGTGAAAGAAGCGTTCGTTCGTTTGCACGAAGACGGCCTGATCTACCGCGGCAAGCGCCTGGTCAACTGGGACACCAAGCTGCACACGGCGATTTCCGACCTCGAAGTGGAGAACCACGACGAGAAAGGTTTCCTGTGGAACCTGAAATATCCGCTGGCCGACGGCGCCAAGACGGCTGAAGGCAACGATTTCCTGATCGTCGCGACCACTCGCCCGGAAACCATGCTCGGCGACTCCGCCGTGGCCGTTAACCCGAACGATGAACGCTACAAAGCCCTGATCGGCAAATTTGTCGAGCTGCCACTGGTTGGCCGCCGCATTCCGATCATCGCCGACGATTACTGCGACCCTGAATTCGGCACCGGCTGCGTGAAAATCACCCCGGCCCACGATTTCAACGACTACGAAGTCGGCAAGCGTCACAACCTGCCGCTGCTGAACATCTTCGACAAGAACGCAGCGGTCCTGCCGGCTTGCCAGGTGTTCAACCTCGACGGCACGCTGAACGAAACCATCGACGGCAAGATCCCGGCCGAATACGCCGGTCTCGACCGCTTCGAAGCGCGCAAGCAGATCGTGGCCGCGTTCGACGCTGCCGGCCTGTTGGTCAGCGTTGACGATCACGCCCTGAAAGTGCCGAAAGGCGACCGTTCCGGCACCGTCATCGAGCCATGGCTGACCGACCAGTGGTACGTGTCGACCAAGCCTTTGGCCGAGCCTGCGATCGCCGCCGTTGAAGACGGCCGCATCCAGTTCGTACCGAAACAGTACGAAAACATGTATTTCTCGTGGATGCGCGACATCCAGGACTGGTGCATCAGCCGTCAACTCTGGTGGGGCCACCGCATTCCGGCCTGGTACGACGAGTCGGGCAAGGTCTACGTCGGTCGCGACGAAGCCGAAGTGCGTGCCAAGCACAACCTCGGCCCGGACGTTGCGCTGCAACAGGACAACGACGTTCTCGACACCTGGTTCAGCTCGGGCCTGTGGACCTTCTCCACCCTCGGCTGGCCGGAAAAAACCGAGTTCCTGAAGAAATTCCACTCCACCGACGTCCTGGTGACTGGCTTCGACATCATTTTCTTCTGGGTTGCCCGGATGATCATGCTCACCATGCATCTGGTGAAAAACGAAGACGGCACGCCGCAGGTTCCGTTCAAGACCGTGTACGTTCACGGCCTGGTGCGTGATGGCCAGGGCCAGAAGATGTCCAAGTCCAAAGGCAACGTCCTGGACCCGCTGGACATTATTGACGGTATCGAGCTCGAAGCCCTGGTGCAGAAGCGCACCTCCGGCATGATGCAGCCGAAACTGGCGAAGAAGATCGAGAAGCAGACCCGCGACGAGTTCGCCGAAGGCATCGCCAGCTACGGCACCGACGCCCTGCGCTTCACCTTCTGCTCGCTGGCGTCCACCGGTCGCGATATCAAGTTCGACATGGGCCGCGTCGAGGGCTATCGCAACTTTTGCAACAAGATCTGGAACGCAGCGCGCTACGTGCTGGACAAGGGCGAAGACTGCGGCCAGAACGGCGAAGCCTATGAGCTGTCGCTGGCTGACCGCTGGATCATTTCGCAGCTGCAACGCACCGAAGCCGAAGTGACCCGCCAACTCGACCAGTTCCGTTTCGACCTGGCGGCACAAGCGCTGTACGAGTTCATCTGGAACCAGTACTGCGACTGGTACCTGGAGCTGTCCAAGCCTGTGCTGTGGGACGAAAACGCTCCGGTTGAACGCCAGCGCGGCACCCGTCGCACCCTGGTGCGCGTACTGGAAGTCGCCCTGCGCCTGGCGCATCCGTTCATGCCGTTCATCACCGAAGAAATCTGGCAGCGCATCGCGCCGCTGGCGGGCATCGAAGGCAAGACGATCATGCTGCAACCTTGGCCAGTGGCCAACGAAACACGCATCGATCAGGCGGCCGAAGATGACATCGAATGGCTCAAGGGCCTGATGCTCGGCACCCGTAACATCCGTGGCGAAATGAACATCGGCCCGGGCAAACCGCTGCCGCTGTTCCTGAAGAACGTCAGCGCCGAGGATCAGCGCCGCCTGACCGAGAACGAAGCCCTGCTGAAGAAGCTGGCGCGCCTCGAATCGATCACCGTGCTGGCTGCTGGCGAAGAAGCCCCGCTGTCCGCCACCGCACTGGTCGGCGAGATGGAAGTGCTGGTGCCAATGGCCGGCCTGATCGACAAAGGTGCGGAACTGGCCCGTCTGGACAAGGAAATCCAGCGTCTGCAGGGTGAAGTGCAACGTGTCGGCGGCAAGTTGTCCAACGCCGGTTTCGTAGACAAGGCGCCCGCCGAAGTCATCGAAAAGGAACGAGCCAAACTGGCCGAAGCGGAACAGGCTCTGGGCAAGTTGGCCGAGCAGCATGCGCGGATTGCCAGTTTGTAAGTTTTAATTCGCCGCTTACACATAAAATGCCCCGATCTTCGGGGCATTTTTTTGATAATTACCAAACGTGTAAATAGTCTCTTATCACTTTTAACTTTGCTAATATCAACATTCCAAACACATCAAAAACTTCCAAATCAAACACCTCTGAAAAAGGACTTTCAGCATGAGCAGCAATCGTCAAAAATCTTTTCTTGCCACGTTAAGCCTTAGCACTAAACCAATAGGATTGATTTCACACCCCGGCAATACAGTTTCAGTTTTGAGCCAAAAACTTACGGGTGAAGCAGACATTTTTTATTTTCGATGCACGGACGATGCGTACACACTTTACATTCGATCTCAGGGTGATTATTTCGGCAAGGCAATAGGCCGTAGCGGAAATTTTTTCACTTACAGCGAACCGCACGATTCAGAAACATTCAAAATCGTCAACAAGGAAGGCGAAACGCTCACCTTGGATGAGCTGAATACCGATAACGAAAAAGTATATTTGCGCACTCGTAGTGACGAGCGCGTCAATGCTGAATTTATATTCCTTGAAGGGGGAGCAAGACTGCTCGCAAATGGCCAAGTCAACATAACCCTTGACCTTAACATTATCGAACGCGATACGCCTTACCTTAGCGACCCAGACGAAATTTAAAATTATTTGCTCAAACGCTAGATAGTTAGCCCCTAACAACCAGGGGCTAACGCTAATGCAGATAAAACCAGGCGACGACAAGGTATTTTAAAGTCTAAACGGCGTCGGAGCTTTTTAAAAAAACATGCACCATGGAGTAGGGGTGCCCAGAGCTCAATCAGGCACGTGCGATTCTCATTTGTGGGAGAATGGGCGTCATATTGAACCACCTCCTGAATCGACGCCCCCATGACCGCCCCCAGCAAACCCAAAGCACCGCGCAAGCAGCCAAATCCTCCAACGCCTTCTGTGGCGCCGCGTGAAAAAGCCAGCCTGCACCCACGCAATCGCCATCAGGGTCGCTACGACTTTCCGGCGCTGATCAAAAGCACGCCGGAACTGAAAAAATTCGTGATCATCAATCCGTACGGCAAGGAAAGCATCGACTTTGCCAGCCCGGAGGCTGTGCGGGTGTTCAACCGGGCGCTGCTCAAGTCGTTCTATGGCATCGCTCACTGGGACATTCCGGCCGACTACCTGTGTCCGCCAGTGCCAGGCCGTGCCGATTACGTGCACTTCCTCGCCGACCTGCTGGCCAGCGGGAATGACGGAGCGATCCCCCGTGGTGCTGCCGTGAAGGTGCTGGACATCGGCATGGGCGCCAACTGCGTGTATCCGCTGATCGGTTACAGCGATTATCGCTGGCAATTCCTTGGCTCCGACATCGATGCGACCGCCATCGCCGCGGCGAAGGCCATCATTCAATCCAATGGCCTGAACAAGGCGATCCAGGTACGCCAGCAGAGCAACCCCAAACAGATCCTCACAGGCCTGCTGGAGAGCGCAGAGCGGTTCGACCTGACCATGTGCAACCCGCCATTCCACGCCTCGCTGGACGAGGCCACGCGGGGCAGTACGCGCAAATGGCGAGCTCTGGGCAAGGCCGATCCGAAACGCAAGCTGCCGGTGCTGAACTTTGGCGGGCAGGCAGCGGAACTGTGGTGTGAGGGCGGGGAAGTTCGTTTCGTCACGCAACTGGTCAGCGAGAGCGTGCAGGTGTCGCAACAAGTGCTGTGGTTCAGCACGCTGGTGTCGAAAGCATCGAACCTGCCGGCAATCCAGACGGCCCTGAGCAAGGCCGGCGCGCTGGACAGTCGGGTGGTGGAAATGGGCCAGGGACAGAAGCAGAGCCGCTTCGTCGCCTGGACCTTCCAGACCCAGGCGCAGCAACAGGCCTGGCGTCAGACCCGATGGTCTAAAGCTACAGCAGAGTAAAAAACCGGACGCACAAAAAAGCCGTGTAGAGATGACTCCTGTACACGGCTTTTTGCGAGCCTTGGCGGTTAACGGTGAAGCTTAGTCCCACACCCTAAACTACCTGATAACTTTCCTGGCAACTCAGCGCTTTGTTGCACGAACATTCTCTTTGAACGCACAGGCTCGCGCCTCCTTGCTATCGCAGTAATACTGACCCAGCCATTCCTCCCATGGCCCATTGGTATCAATACTTACGACAGTTCCCTCTCGCTTGTACCGCATATCCAGTTCGCCTCCATTTTTCAGCATGTAACCGCAACGCAGAATTTCACCGGCTACAGTGCTGATCTCGGCCGCTATGCGAGGCGCGAATATCGCCAGTTCGAACTCACCTACCGGTCCACGCCCGGTTTGCGAAACACCGTACCATTCCCCTTCGCCACTGGCTGTCGGGGCCTTATAGGCACCGGCTACCAACTCCTTGATGTCAGCAGGGCTTGGGCAATATTCGGTCACATTGGCCAACGCCTGACCGGACACCAGAAACGATACGCACATCAACAACTGTTTAACTTTCATAAAAACATCCCTGTAACGAACAACTGAAATTTGGTTTGGCTTTTACGAAAAGCCGTGCGCTACGCCTTATCGATACTACCGACCCAAGGCGCGCACTCAACTGTCAGTTCTGTAGGAGCGTTCGTTTTATACAGGGAGAAAAGTGTTATTTCAGAACAAACGAGCTATCTCGATGAAACGTGCAGTAACAACCGCTTCCACAACGAAATTATTGCCAAAGTTTACCTCGCGTAAACTTTTTCAAAGCCCATAAAAAAACCGTGCCCGGATCGCTCCGGCGCACGGTTTTTTCTTAACAAGTCTTACTTGTTAACAGCGTCGGTCAGGCCTTTGGCCACAACCAGCTTGATCACTTTCTTGGCAGCGATTTCGATGGCAGCGCCAGTCGAAGGGTTACGGCCAGTGCGGGCAGGACGCTCAGTCACTTTCAGCTTGCCGATACCTGGCAGAGTGATTTCGCCGCCGTTTTCCAGCTGATCGGCAACGATTTGGCCCAGTTGGTCCAGAGCGTTACGCGCGGTGGTTTTCGGCGCGTCGATAGCTTCAGCGATGTCGGCGATCAGTTGGTCTTTAGTAAGAGCCATTTAGTGTTCCTTCCCTATCAAATTCATATGGATTGCAGAGTGCAATGTCAGCCATCGAGCCCGATCTTCTGGATCTGGCACCCTCGGCCAAATAACCTCGGGATCGGGGTTATAGATACCGAAATCAGGGTTTGGTTCGACCTGACAAATGCTGACTGCACGCTTAACGCAGTGACTTCGCGCAAGACCGGGCAAAGCTAGCACACAGACGTGGAAATATCCGCCTCTAGCTACCCATTTGGTCAGCTTTATTGCGCTAAAACAGCAAAAAAACGCATAAGAACCGTCGGTCGCCTGCCAATTGCCCTTCGCGCCGCGCCAAAACCAGTGGTTGCGGTACACTGAGCGCTTTTTCGGGGGAGCACGCCCTCCTCTCCTCATTCAGCCGAGAAGCCCATGCCGATCCGTCATTGCATCGTCCACCTGATCGACAAAAAACCCGACGGCACACCTGCAGTTCTCCACGCCCGTGACTCCGAACTGGCCGAGTCCGCGGCCATCGAGAACATGCTCGCCGACCTCAACGAAAGCTATAACGCCAAACAGGGCAAAGCCTGGGGCCTGTTCCATCCGGAATCCGGTGCATTTCCGTTCAGCGGCTGGCTGAAGGAGTACCTCGAGGGCAGCCAGGATTTCACGGCGTTCAGCCGCGTGGCGGTCGAACACCTGCAAAAACTGATGGAAGAATCGAACCTGTCCGTCGGCGGCCATGTGTTGTTCGCACACTATCAGCAAGGCATGACCGACTACCTGGCCATCGCCCTGCTGCACCACAGCGAAGGCGTGGCCGTGACCGATGAACTGGACGTGACCCCGTCCCGTCACCTGGACCTGGGCCAATTGCACCTGGCGGCGCGGATCAACGTTTCCGAGTGGCAGAACAATAAACAATCCAAGCAGTACATTTCGTTCATCAAAGGCAAGAACGGCAAAAAGGTTTCGGAGTATTTCCGCGACTTCATCGGCTGCCAGGAAGGCGTCGACGGTCCGGGTGAAACCCGCACCCTGCTCAAGGCCTTCAGTGATTTCGTTGAAAGCGAAGACCTGCCGGAAGACGACGCCCGCGAGAAGACCAAGACCCTGGTGGATTACGCCAGCAGTCAGGCCAAGCTCGGTGAACCGATGGGCCTGGAAGAATTGTCGGGGCTGATCGACGAAGAACGCCCGAAGGCCTTCTACGATCACATTCGCAACAAGGACTACGGCCTGTCGCCGGAAATCCCGGCCGATAAACGCACCCTGAACCAGTTCCGCCGATTCACTGGCCGCGCCGAAGGCTTGTCGATCAGTTTCGAAGCGCACCTGCTGGGTTCGAAGATCGAGTACGACGAAGAAGCCGGCACCCTGATCATCAAGGGCCTGCCCACTTCGCTCACCGATCAGCTGAAGCGTCGCAACTGATGCTCGGCGGGGTACTGAAAAAATTCCTGCTGATCCTGCTGGTGGTCGTGGCTTACCAGAACTGGGGCAAGATCGAGCGGGTGTTCAACCCTTCGCAAGTGGTGCCAGCACAGACGCAGGCCCGGGCCAACGTCGTGCTCTATGCCACCGAATGGTGTGGTTACTGCAAGCTGACCCGGCGCTTTCTCGATCAGAAAGGCATTCCGTACAAGGAATTCGATATCGAGAAAGATGCCGTCGCGCGCGGGGACTATCAGGCGCTGGGCGGTGGCGGCATTCCGATCATCGATGTGAACGGGACGCTGATTCGCGGGTATGACCCGGATGCGATTCTGGCTGCACTGAAGTAACCCTGTAGGAGCGAGCTTGCTCGCGAAAAAACCATGGGCCCCGCTGAGCATCCGGTTTTACGCGTTATCGTTCACGATCTTCGCGAGCAAGCTCGCTCCTACAATGGTCAGATGGCTTCGATACGGAAACCAAACCGCGGGAAGTGCACATGCACCACCCCGCCACGCTCGTCCTTGCGTCGTACGATCAATTCTTCACTGCCGGCAAACAGCAGCTCCCCCCCGACCGGATCAACGCCGTAGTCCGTGGCGGCGATCACCACCTGCTGACCCGCCGTGAATCCGTTGGGATCGACGAACTGCTCATCCGGCAATGCCGCTGGCGTGGACCTGCGCGCCACCTCCAGTGCCTCTTCGGACGTCATCTCGCTGGAGGCGCCATGACCAAAGCCCAATACCCGAGAGTGCCACGCATTGACTGCCGGGTAAGCCTCGACCAGCGGAGCCGTCACCGGTGTGGCCTTGAGGAACCAGAGGCAATGGGCCAGGGCAAAGTCGGCAATCGACGGTTCACCGAACAGGAAATCACCCTCTTCACGCTGCAACTGCAGCTCCAGCCGCGACATGATCGTTGGCCACTGATGCTTGGCCTGTTCGGCAGACAATCTTGTCGCGCTACCACCACTGAACAAACCGGCACGGTCGGCCAGAAACGCCTTGATCGCTTCCGGCGATAAATTGCCAAAGCGCACCGCTATCGATTCCGGCTGGAACACCAGACTGACCGCGTGCTGGAACACAACAGAGTCGGCCCAGGCTGCAAACGACGCGGTGATCATTTCCTGACCTTGCGGAAAGAACGCCGGTAAGGCTTTTTCCTGTTCCAGTCGCCGGGCAATCAATGCCGTATCGCAATAAATATCTGCACCGACCTGCAACACCGGTGTCTTGCGGTAGCCACCGGTCAACGCCGTAAGGTCCGGTTTGGGCATCACTGGCGAGATCTTCACCGAGCGCCATGACAAGCCCTTGAAGCCCAGCAGCAGGCGGGCCTTCTCGGCAAAGAGGGACGTCGGGTAATGATGCAGAATCAACTCGGACATGCTCGGCTCCGCCGCACAAATTAGGAATCCGCAGCTTAGCGCGCAATCGGTTGGCAGCCTACAGATGTGCCTGATGGGAGCCGATCAGCCAGATTGATAAGACGCGACCAGACATTCCTTGGCGCTTTTGCGCAGTTTCTTGATCAGCCGTTCCTGGCGCAGCGCATCGCTTTTGTCGCGACAAAGTTCGGTGTAGACCAGCGCCATGGCCGGGCTGGAAAGAAAGAACCGTGCCCCCTTGCCACTTTGATGCTTGGCGAAGCGGCGCACGGGATCATCGCTGACCCCGCAATACAGCGAACCATTGGCCGCGCGAACGAGGTAGACGAACCAGGGCTTGCTGACGGGAGACTCGCTTGGGGTGGTCACGGCACGATCAAGGCTTGAAAGGAAACAAGCCGCGATCTTATCAGCGACCGGCCTGAAATGCCTTCAGCCCCTTCAATGCCTGGGCGCGAACGGCGTTGCGCACCAGTGGCGTCCAGCCCAGCAGCAGACCTTTGAAACCCAATGCCTGACGTGACCAGGTCCACAGATCAAAGCTGTCGTGATGCTCGCAAATCCTGCCGTCACGGAAGATAAAACGCGCCTGGATATCATTGACCACGGTGTTGCCGGTCTGGCTGAACAGGTAGGTCGCCACCCAATGGGCGCCACCGGTGCGCCCGTCGGCGTGAACATGATCGAAAGTCAGGGAAAAATCCTTGGCCCGAGTCGTCAGCATGCGCCACATGTCACCGGCATCGCGACCGCGAAGCTCACCGAACGCCGGGTCACTGAACACCACGTCGTCGGTGTAGCAGGCAGCCATGGCTTCGGCATCCAGGCGCTGGAAAGCCTGGTAGAAACGGGTGATCAAGGCGCTATGGGCTTCACTCATCTGCGGGGTCCCCCGGGTTTGCATAATGATTTCGAAAGAGTGCCCGCACGATAGTCTGCAAATGCATCGAACACTATCGGCATTCACGATGAAAATAACGCGATGACTATTCAGGTCATTCCGCTGTCCCGAGCGTAGGAAAAAAGATCAACGTCCGTGGAAATACCTAACCGGAGCATAGCCATTTTCTTTTGCTTACTGATGGTCGACACGCTGCGATTGAAGTGAGCGGCGATTTCGCTGACGGTCATGCCACTGGCGAGCATTCGGACCACTTCGTGCTCCTTGGCTGACAAGGGTGATTCGTGAAACTGATCGCGGGTATTGGCCAACAGCGTGCGCAGGGACTTGCTGAGGTAACGGCGTCCTTCCTGCACCGCATTGATTGCCAGGGGCAACTCCGTCGCCGATGCGGTTTTGGCGACGATGCCCATTACCCCTTGCGCCAGCGCAGCCCTTGCCGTCACCACACTGGTAAACATCGTCACCAGGATGATTGGCAAGGTCGGGTAATGACGCTGAATCGTACTCAACATTTTCAAACCATCGGCCTGTAGCCCTCCCGGCATGGAGAAGTCGGTGATCAGCAGTTCGCAGGACGTACTTGAAAGCAGATTCATCAAGTTGTCGACACTGTCGGCCTCACCGACGATCACGCATCGTCGACTGGCGTTGATGAGAATGCGTAGGCCGACACGAACGACGGAATGGTCGTCAGCAATAACGACTCGCATTGTGGGATACCTCCTGCTGGTGGCGCAAAAGCGCGGAAAGTAGCGCCGTTCCTGCCCCCTCCACAACGCCTCGAAAAACCCTCTGACATCGCATCCCCAATGTATTCAATGAGCTAACTCTTTGCCCATCCAACAAATAGATGGTTCCTACATTGAGGCGCGCTGAAGACTACGCAGGAGGACTACAACTGAAAGAGTCCTCGTGAGAAAACGTTGCGTAGTCCGCAACACTCTTTCATACACGCCCGCTCTCTTTTCGTATTAGTTGCATACCACCCAGTGACTTCGACCGATAAATTGAATCCTGTCCGCACCACCCCCGGCATTTACTTTTTACGAAACGCTCAACGAGACACGTCATGACGATGTTTTCAACAATCGCACGCCACCTGCTCAATTCCGGCATCGGCACACTCTCTCTCCTGCTGACCGTACAGGCCCAGGCCGATGGCATGGTGCCGAATACTTCCGTTGTCATCGTCAACGAAGCTGATGGCGAAGCGTCCGTTTCAGTAACCAACACTGATTCCACACTGGCGTTGATGCACGTCACCATCGAAGACATCCCCGAAGACACCGAGCCCCTGGCATTTGTCACGCCACCGCTGGCGCGCGTCGAAGCGTCGAAAACGCAATTGGTTCGGTTCATTCTTCAAGCAGAAAAACCCCTGCTCACCCAGCGTCTGAAGCGGGTGATCTTCGAAGGCATTCCCCAAGGCAAACCCGCAGTCGAAGCCGGGCATGCCCGCGTGGGTGTGACAGTGCGCCAGAATCTGCCGCTGATCCTTCACCCCAAAGGCCTGGCGCCTAATCGCACGCCCTGGACCGACCTGCAATGGTCGTTGAAGGACGCGCAACTGACCGTGCGCAACGATACGCCCTACGTGGTACGTCTGGGCCAGGAAGTGACATTGTTACCTTCTGCCAGCAGCGTCCTGCTACCTAAAACCTATGTATTGCCCGGTGAACACATCAGTGTTCCGGTGCCAGCAGGTGCCGCCACGCAAGTGCGTTTTCAGCCGGCCACCGTCTACGGTTTCAGCGTGCCTCACCATGAGGCGCCCATCAAACCCTGAAATCACAACCACTCCACAGCGCCCTCTGAAGAACAGTGAGCGCTGATGTTTCAAGGCAACGGCCCTCTAGCCATTGCCAAGAGCGTGTCTGAAGCCAGAGCAAAACAGGCGAGCACGCCGACCTCACCCAAGCGAACCCAATGAACACAGCATTAATTTACCGTGATGGCGAAGCCGTGCCCGCCATTCAAGCCGCTGCTCACCCTCGTCTGTTATGGCGACCGGCCCCGCTGGCGCTGCTGCTGACCAATGCGTTGATGGTACTAAACGCCCAGGGAGATGTTTCCTTGCCTACTTCATTCGACAAAAGCACGTTGCTGCAGCGAGGCATTGACCCAGCGCTGGCCACGTCGCTGATGCAAGCGCCGCGATTCACGGCCGGAATGCACCCGGTCACCCTCACGGTCAATGGCCAGCGCCATGGTCGGGTAGACGTCAGATTCAACCGCGAGGGAGCGTTGTGCTTCGATCGCACCCTGCTTGATGCGGCCAGTCTGAATGTACCCAGTCAGATGCTGGGTGACAGCCAGTGCCACGATTTTCTCGGCACCTCGCCGCAGACCATCATCGAACAGGATCCGGCGAACCTTGCCTTGGCATTGATCGTGCCCACCGACGCAATACGTTCCACTGCCCGGGATTTTTCCGGCTATCGAACCGGCGGCTTCGCCGGCCTGCTCAATTACGACATCACCGGTCTGCACAGCCGTTTTGGCGATCGATCGAGTCGCTACGCAGCGGCCAACACCGAACTCGGTTTCAACGCCGGGGACTGGATCGTGCGCAGTCGCCAGGTGCAGAGCTGGCAGGACGACCGTTCTCGAACGACTCATATCGCGGCGTATGCCCAGCGCACGTTCGTCAGCCAGGAGGCCGTGCTGCAAGCGGGTCAGATCAACCTCTATAACCCGGTCCTCGCCGGCGCGCAGATCACCGGGGTGCAGATACTCAATGAGCACGCCTTGCAGGTGGAAGGACAAAACGCCGTCATCGAAGGCATTGCCCACAGCCAGGCGCAGGTCGAGATTCGGCAGAACGGCTCACTGATTCATTCGACGGTGGTTCCCGCCGGCCCGTTTGCCTTGAACAACGTGCGCCGCCTCAACAGCCGCTCCGATGTGCACGTCACGGTCAGGGAATCCGATGGCAGCGAGCGCAGCTTTACCATTTCCGCGGCAATGCTCGGCATCGACTTGCCGGCGCCCGGTTATTCACTGGCGGCTGGCCAGGTCCGCAGTACAGGCGCCCAACAGGGCGATGATCCCTGGGTGATCAGTGGCGGCTGGAGCGCTGCAATCGCTCCGCAAGCACTGTTCAGTGCAGGACTGACCGGCGCGGCCGACTACCGCGCGGCAGGTGTCGGCGTGGGTCTGCTGCCCTCGCCCGGCACCCAGGTTCAAGCCACACTGACAGCTGCTGACGCCACTGGCAGCAAAGCCAGTCAGGGACTTCAAGCCGACCTTAACGTCACCCACCGCTTGAGCGATCAATGGGCGCTCAATGGAGGAAGTGCCTACCGAACCTTTGGTTACCGTGAGCTGGAAGATGCGGTCTTCGACCGCACCTCCGACTTCAGTCAATCCCGTTACCGCGACCAACAAAGCGCCAGCCTCTCCTGGTCGCATCCCTGGCTCGGAGCCCTCAGCGGTGGTTTGAGCAGGTCAAGCACGTTTGACGGCCAAAGCAGCAGCCGCGCCATCGCCTCCTGGGGCACCCGCATTGCCAGTGTGTCGGTGTCGACGACCGCCGAATGGCAGATCAGTGGCATGAACCGCGCAGACAACAGTGTCTACCTGAATCTGAGCATCCCTTTGGGGGAGAACCGCCAGGTGAGTACCTGGGTGCGCAGTTCTGCTGGCGAATCCCGCAGCGGTGTGGGCTTGAGTGAGCAGATCAGCGATCAACTGGCGTATCGGGTCGGCGTCGAACGGGACACGCGCGACAGGCAGGTGGAATCCACCGCCGGTGTTTCGCTGCTGCCGCGCTACACCCAACTGGACCTGAATTACACCCGCGCCGATGCCGAGCGTTCCAGTTATCAGGCCAGCGCCCGAGGCGGTGCCGTGCTGCACGGCGGTGGCCTGACGCTGTCGCCTTACCCGGTGAGCGACACCTTTGCACTGCTCTCGGTCGGAGACATGGGCGCCATCAAGGTGACGACGCCCAGCGGCCCGGTCTGGACCGACTGGCAAGGTCAGGCAGTGATCCCGCAAGTGGCGGCTTACGGCCGCAGCAAGGTGGAAGTCGACCCCAAAAGCCTGCCGCGCAACGTCGACATCCACAACGGGCTGGCGATGATTACTGCCGGTCGCGGTGCCGTCGACAGCGTCGAGTTCGGCATCAGCCTTACCCGCCGGGCATTGCTCAAGGTCACCACCGCCAACGGCGTGCCCCTGCCGCGCGGCGCCGCGGTGAACACCGCGGATGGCGAATTCATCACCCTGGCGCAGGACGGCGGCCTGGTGTTCCTGCCCAACGCCCTTGACTCCCGCACGTTGTGGGTCACCGCGCCGGGGTTGGAGCGCTGCGAACTGAGCTTCGAATTGCCCCAGGACGTCGACCCCCAGGCGTACTACGAAACCGCCCCCGCCAAGTGCCAATCCCTATGAGGAGGACTTCATGAATCTATCCGGTTATTGGCTACCGACCCTCGCGTCCCTGGCAGCGAGCGGATTCACCTCGCTCGCCTCGGCGTCCGCTGACGACTGTCAATTCAACCTGAGCCAGCCCTTGCTCGATTACGGACTGATGAACCGGGCGCTTCGCCCCGATTCGGCACCGGAGCGAAACCTGGGCGAGCGTCAGCTGAGTCTGAGCCTGAACTGCTCACATCCCACCGACATGAGCCTGTTTTATCGAGCCCTGGCCGCGACTGCCGAACGTTTCCACTTTGCTGAACGCGGCAGCTATCAGATCCGTATTCGCGAAGCGGTGCTGGATGGTCAACCGGTAGCGATCGGGTTGATTGCCGGCGTCGGTCAATCACCCGCAGAAACGGCGTCGAGCCTGATTTGGCGACCGGCGCACGGGATCGTTCCCGTACTCGCAGGCATGCCATTACAGGGCCGTCAATTCTCGGCGCAGCTTGAGCTGACTGCGTGGGTTCAAGAGCGCGGGCTGCAAGTGCGCGACGCGGTCACCTGGCAGGCCTCCGGTGTATTTGATGCTGTGGCTATCGGGCGCACCCCGGAGATTACTTTGCGTGCCCGTTTCGCGCCGGCGGCTTGTGAGCCGACGCTGTCCGACGGTGGCGTGGTCGACTTCGGCACGCTGTCCAGAAACGACCTGAACACTGACACAAGCACTCGCCTGCCGCCCAAGTCCCTGACGTTGAGTGTCAATTGCGATGCGCCCACCGCATTCGCCCTGACCATGCACGACAACCGCTCAGGCTCGGCGACGGTCAGCAGCGAAAGTACCTACGGCCTGGGCACCGACTACCGCAACAACAAGATCGGCCTGTATTCAGTGAGCGTCGAACCCGCCGGCGCCAGGGCCGACAGTTTTGCCAGGCTCTTTCAAACCCACTCCACTACCGGTGGCGTGGCCTGGAATACGTCCAGCATCAACGCGCGCTCAATCGGAACAACCAGCTACCTGGGCTTTACCGACACTGTCGGCACTAGCTCGGGCCCGATCCCGATCCAGAACCTCAGCACCACCTTGACCGTCGACGCCGTCATTGCGCCGACCAGCAGCCTGGACTTGAGCAGCGCCATCGACCTCGATGGCGCGGGGACGATCGAGATTATCTATTTGTAACACCCAACCCAATCCTGCTGAAAACGGGGCGAAACAGGCCTCTCGGACTAGCCAGGAAAACAACCACAGAAGTGAGTAAAAAATGAAAAAGTACTTTGCAGCACTTTCAACCACCGCACTGATCTGCGTCGCACCGCATGCCCTTGCGGCGTCGAATACTCCCCTGAAAGTCACAGGCTTCATCACGCCGGCCGCTTGTGATATCAACTTGAGTCGTGGGGGGCTTGTCGACATCGGCAAGAAATCGGTGAATGACCTTCATCCCACCAGCAACACCTTGGTGGATACGACAAAGATTCAACTGACCATGGCGTGTAGTGAAACGATGCCATTCATGCTGAACCCCATCGATCACAGGCCAAATACTGCAGCAGGAGCAGGCGATTACTTTGGAGTGGGATTGACCCCTGACAATGAAAAACTCGGCTTCTTTGATATAGCGATCACAGCATCCACGGCAGATACAACCCCAGTACAGGCGATTGGCTCTTCTGATGGCGGGGCAACCTGGGCCAAGCAAGACCGCATCAAGTTAGGCAACCAGTCATCGGTTGCCGCTACTAGTGATCACGCCACGCGGATTGAGGTCAAGGATCTCACCATGGACCTGGAAATCAAAACCTACATTGCCGGTACCGACACCTTGACCATAGACAACGAAATCCCTATCGACGGCCTCGCAACGATTGAGGTTTGGTACAAGTAAAGTCATGACACTGAACCGCTCGCAGCGCAAGCGAACGTGAGCGGTTCAGCGCCTGCAGGGACAACCCGCTCAAACGAATGAGCATCCATGGATGAAAAATCACTTCGCAGCACTCTCGCTCACCGGGTTGATTGGCCTGGTGCCTCATGCCCTCGCCGCGTCGTCCGATGAATTGACCGTCAAAGGCCTCATCACCCCACTGGCCTGCACACCCAGCCTGTCCAACAGCGGCCTCGTGGAATTCGGAAAAATCCCCCGGCGGGATCTGAATGTCGATAAGCGCACGCGGCTGCGTGACCAGACACTCGACTTCAGCATCCAGTGCTCGGCCCCCGGCCGCTTCGCCCTGCTCATGCGTGACGACCGCGAGGGCTCGGCCATCGTCAACAGTCAGATTTATTACGGTCTGAACTACGACGGCAGCGGCAACAAAATCGGCTTGTACTCATTGAATTTCAATCCTGAAAATACGGTCGTGGACGACCTGTCGCAGGTCTTTAGCACCGATTCGACCACCGGTGGCGCGGCCTGGAGTACATCGAGCAACCGCGCCATACCCATTGCTGCCAGGAGCTATCTGGGCTTCACCGACAGAGCAGGAAGCAACGCCGGCCCGATCGCCATTCGCCATCTGACGAGCCGGGTCATCGTCGAAACCGTTATCGCGCCAACCTCCGAGCTGGACCTGAGCACCCTTGTACAACTCGATGGCTCGGCGACGCTGGAGATTGTTTACCTGTAGCGCCGTACTTCAGACTTTCTCGCTTTGTACTTGGACGTACAGCGAACGACCGGCACCCAGGCCGGCGATGATCGCACCCAGGCCGATGACGCCGAAGATCCAGCCCACCGCCGTCCAGCCACCGGTCCAGTCATGCACGATACCGACCGCGAACGGCCCCATGGACGCCAGGGTGTAACCAAAACCCTGGGCCATGCTCGACAGGTTCGCCGCCACATGGGAGTCCCGCGAGCGCAGCACGATCAGGGTCAAGGCCAGGCTGAACGTGGCGCCCTGCCCCAGCCCCAACACGATCGCCCAGCCCCACAAACCTTCGATCGGCGCATACAGACAACCGAACAGACCGCCGAGGGTCATAACCATCACGATCACGATCGCCAGGCGCTGGTCCTTGCCGCGAGTCGCCAGCCAGGGTGCCGCGAGGGAGCTGATCAGTTGCACGATCACCGAACCCGACAGCACCAGCCCGGCCTGGGTCGGGGTCAGGCCGCGCCCGATCAGGATCGACGGCAACCAGCCGAACACGATGTAGGCCAGAGACGATTGAAGGCCCATGTACAAGGTCACCTGCCAGGCCAGCGGATCGCGCAGCAAGCCTCGAACGCGGTAGGCAACGTTGTGCGCGCCGTGTTTCTGGCCGACTTGCGGCAACCAGAACAGCGCCGCGGCCAATGCCGGAATAACCCAGAAGCCGAGGCCCAGCGCCCAGCTGTTGTCGAAGTGCTCGCTCAGCGGCACGGTCGCACCCGCCGCCATCGCCGCGCCCAGGCACAGGGCCATGGTGTAGACGCCGGTCATGGTCCCGGCCTGTTTCGGGAAATCGCGCTTGACGATGCCTGGCAGCAACACACCGATCACGCCAATGCTGGCACCGGCCAGCACACTGCCGGCAAACAGGCCGATCCCACCGAATGAACTGCGCAGGATGATGCCGCCAGCCAAGGTCAGAAGAATGCCCAGCACCACCCGCTCAGCCCCAAAGCGTCTGGCCAGCAGTGGTGCCAGCGGCGCAAACAGGCCAAGGCAAAGCACCGGCAACGTGGTCAGCAATCCTGCCGCAGACGCCGACAAGCCGAGGGACTTCGAGACCTCGCTGAGCATCGGCGCCATGCTCGACAGCGCCGGGCGCAGGTTCAGCGCCACCAGAATCAGGCCCAGCAGCAACAGCCATGGCCGGCGCAGAACCGGGTGGGTTTGCTGAACCTGTTCGTCATCAGCCTCGGCGTCGATCAGCAGCTCTTCCAGCTCTGCCGAGCGTTTTGCGGCTGTGGATAAATCACTGCGCGGTATCGACTTCTCGGTTTCAAGGTTCATTGATCAACTGCCTCGACAAGGATTTGGCCCGCTCCGGATCGCGTTGTTCGACGGCATCGAGCAATTCGATATGCAGGTCGAACACTTCCTGGCGGCGCGGGACGATGCTCAGGGTCTGGCGCAACTGCGCGCCGACGATGCTGGAGAAATAGCGATACAACTCGCTGAGGGTCGGGTTATGCGCGGCGTCCACCAGACGGCGGTGGAACACCAGATCGCAGGCAATGTAGGTGTCGAGATCGCCATGGTAGTGACTGCCGCTGACACCCAGCGCCTCGCGCAATGCCACCAGGTCTTCATCGGTGCGGCGCATGGCTGCCAGGCCGATGGCCTCGACTTCAAGGATGTGCCGGGTTTCCCGAGCCTGCTCAAGGGAGCAACGGGACAGCGCCTTCAGGGTATCGAGCGGATCGACCACCGCCCGCAGGTAACTGCCGTCGCCCTGACGGATTTCGATCAACCCGGAAAACGCCAACACGCGCATGGCTTCGCGCACGGTGTTGCGGCTGATGCCCAGTTCCGCCGACAACTCGGGCTCGGTGGGCAAACGCTGGCCAACGACCCAGATGCCCTGGTTGATACGCTGGCGCAGTTGGTCCAGGGCCTGATCGACCAGGGATCGTTTTACCAATGGAGAGATTTCTGACATGGAATTCGCCCTCTCATCCAATCATAGGATGAATTTTCTGACATGTTAGTCAACATATTCCAAGAGGGCAACCGTTCAGAATTGGCGCGTAGCACACCCCCTGTGGGAGCGGGCTTGCTCGCGAAGGCGGCTTAACATTCAACTTGTATGTTGCCTGACACTCCGCTTTCGCGAGCAAGCCCGCTCCCACAGTTTTTTGCATTCGGACGTTAAATCGCGGGCAAAAAAAACCCGGAACATGTCCGGGTTTATTTCAGTGCCTGGGTTCGATCAATGCAGGATCTGGCTCAGGAACAGCTTGGTGCGATCATTCTGTGGGTGATCGAAGAAGTCGTTCGGCGCGGCCTGTTCGACGATTTCGCCCTTGTCCATGAAGATCACGCGGTTGGCCACGGTGCGGGCGAAGCCCATTTCGTGGGTCACGCAGAGCATGGTCATGCCGTCTTCGGCCAGGCCGATCATGGTGTCCAGTACCTCTTTCACCATCTCCGGGTCGAGTGCCGACGTCGGCTCGTCGAACAGCATGATTTTCGGTTTCATGCACAGCGCGCGGGCGATCGCCACACGCTGTTGCTGACCGCCGGACAACTGCCCCGGGTATTTATGCGCCTGCTCCGGAATGCGTACGCGTTCCAGGTAGTGCATGGCGATTTCCTCGGCCTTGCGCTTGGGCATCTTGCGCACCCACATCGGCGCCAACGTGCAGTTCTGCAGGATGGTCAGGTGCGGGAACAGGTTGAAATGCTGGAACACCATGCCGACTTCGCGGCGGATCGCTTCGATCTGCTTGAGGTCGTTGGTCAGTTCCACGCCATCGACCACGATGCGGCCCTGCTGGTGTTCTTCCAGGCGGTTGAGGCAACGGATGGTGGTGGACTTGCCGGAACCCGACGGGCCGCACAACACGATACGCTCGCCCTGCTTGACGTTGAGGTTGATGTCTTTCAGCACGTGGAACTGGCCGTACCACTTGTTCACGCCCTGCATCTGAATAATGCCTTCAGGGCTCACAGGCTTTTTATTTGCTTCGCTCATAAAAGAACTCCTAACGCTTGTGGCCTGTGTCGAGCTTGCGTTCCAGATGCATGGAATAGCGCGACATACCAAAACAGAAAATCCAGAACACCAGGGCGGCGAACACATAGCCTTCGGTGGCCATGCCCAGCCACTTCGGATCGGCGGCGGCTTGCTTGACGCTGTTGAGCAGGTCGAACAGGCCGATGATGATCACAAGGCTAGTGTCCTTGAACAGCGCGATGAAGGTGTTGACGATACCGGGGATCACCAGCTTCAGGGCTTGCGGCAAAATCACCAGGCCCATGCTGCGCCAGTAGCCCAGCCCCATCGCTGCAGCCGCTTCGTACTGCCCCTTGGGAATCGCTTGCAGGCCACCGCGCACCACCTCGGCCACATAGGCCGACTGGAACAGGATCACGCCGATCAGGGCCCGCAGCAGCTTGTCGAAGTTCATGCCTTCAGGCAGGAATAGCGGCAGCATCACCGAGGACATGAACAGCACCGTGATCAGCGGCACGCCGCGCCAGAACTCGATGAAGGTCACGCAGACCACCCGAATCGCCGGCATGTTCGAACGACGCCCCAGGGCCAGGACAATCCCCAGCGGCAGCGCACCGGCGATGCCGACAGTGGCGATCACCAGGGTCAGCATCAGGCCGCCCCACTGGCTGGTCGCTACCTGGGTCAGGCCGAAGATGCCGCCGTGCAACAGGAAGTAGGCAATGATCGGGTACAACACCAGGAAGCTCAGGCCATACACCGCTTTACGGTGAAAGCGCGAGATGAACAACGGTGCCACGCCGATGACCGCCAACCACACGGTCAGGTCCACGCGCCAGCGCAGTTCCGGCGGGTAGTAGCCGTACATGAATTGGCCGAAGCGCTGCTGGATGAACACCCAGCAGGCGCCCTCCTTGGTGCAGTCGGCGCGGGTCGTGCCCACCCAGTTGGCGTCGAGGATGGCCCACTGCAGGATCGGCGGCACCACCAGGTAGATGAGGTAGAACGCAAACAGGGTCAGCAGGGTATTGAGCCAGCTGGAGAACATGTTCGCGCGCATCCACGCCACCACACCGATACTGCTGCTCGGTGGGGGCATGTCGGGTTTGAAAGTATGAGTGCTCATGCGCTTTTCCTTACCGCTCGATCAGCGCAATGCGCTTGTTGTACCAGTTCATCAGCAGGGAAATGCTGATACTGATCGCCAGGTACACGCTCATGGTGATCGCAATCACCTCGATCGCCTGGCCGGTCTGGTTGAGCACGGTCCCGGCGAACAGCGAGACCATTTCCGGATAACCGATACCGGCCGCCAGCGAGGAGTTCTTCGCCAGGTTCAGGTATTGGCTGGTCAGCGGTGGAATGATCACGCGCAGGGCTTGCGGGATGATCACCTTGCGCAGGGTCGGGCCGTTACGCAGGCCGAGGGAATGCGCCGCTTCGGTCTGGCCGTGGCTGACCGACTTGATGCCCGAGCGCACGATCTCGGCGATGAACGCCGCGGTGTACACAGTCAGGGCCAGTGTCAGCGCCAGCAGTTCCGGGATCAGTACCCAGCCACCGACAAAGTTGAAGCCTTGCAGCTTCGGCATTTCCCAGTGCAGCGGCGCGCCGAAGATCAGTGCGCACAAGGCCGGGATCACCAGGAACAGTGCCAGGCCGGTCCAGAACTTGTGGAACGGCACGCCGGTTTCTTCGAAGCGCTTGGTGGCCCAACGACTCATCAGCACGATGGCGACGATGGCGACTACAACGCTGACCACAAACGGCCAGAAACCCTCTGCCATCAACGCCGCCGGCATGTTCAGGCCACGACTGCTGACAAAGAAGGTGTCGCCGAAATTGTGACTGTTGCGCGGCCCCGGCATGGTCAGGAACACCGCGAAGTACCAGAACAGGATCTGCAGCAGCGGCGGAATGTTGCGGAAAACTTCCACATACACCGTCGCCAGCTTGGCAATGATCCAGTTCTTCGACAGCCGCGCCACACCCACGATGAAACCCAGGATCGTCGCCAGGATCACGCCGATGAAAGTCACCAGCAGGGTGTTGAGCAGGCCGATGACAAACACCCGGGCGTATGTGTCCGCTTCGGTGTAGTCGATCAGGTGTTGAGCGATGCCGAAACCGGCACTGCGCTCCAGAAAGTCGAAACCGGAGGTAATGCCCCGGTGCTGCAGGTTGGTCTGGGTGTTATCGAACAGATACCAGCCCAGCGAGACCACCCCGATAACCGTGATGATCTGGAATACCCACGCACGCACTCGTGGATCGCTGAGGCTGAGCCTCTGCTTAGGTGCGCCGATTGAATTTTGCATGAAGTGCCCCGGAAATAATGGAACAGAACATCACCCGGTGGTTGGCCCACCGGGTGATAGAACCATCAGCGCACTGGTGGTGCGTATTGAATGCCGCCAGCGTTCCACAGAGCGTTCAGCCCGCGGTCGATTTCCAGCGGAGTGCTCTTGCCGAGGTTTTTCTCGAACACTTCGCCGTAGTTACCCACTTGCTTGACGATCTGCACGACCCAGTCTTTCTTCACTTTCAGGTCTTTGCCGTATTCACCGTCGGTACCCAGCAGACGGGCAACATCAGGGTTCTTGGTGCCCTTGGCTTCGGCTTCGACGTTCTTCGAAGTGATGCCGGCTTCTTCAGCGTTGAGCATGGCGTAGCCAGTCCAGCGCACGATGGCCAGCCACTCGTCGTCGCCATTACGCACGACCGGGCCCAGAGGTTCCTTGGAAATGGTTTCCGGCAGAACCACGTAGTCCTTCGGCGAAGCCAGCTTGCTGCGCTGGGCGAACAGCTGGGATTTGTCGGAGGTCAGTACGTCGCAACGACCGGATTCCAGCGACTTGGCGCTTTCGTCGGAGGTGTCGAAGGTGATCGGGGTGTATTTCAGGCCGTTGCCGCGGAAGTAGTCGGAAACGTTCAGCTCGGTGGTAGTACCGGCCTGGATGCAGATGGTTGCGCCGTCCAGCTCTTTAGCGCTTTTCACGCCCAGCTTGTTGTTTACCAGGAAGCCGATGCCGTCGTAGTAGGTGATGAAGCCTGGGAATTTCAGGCCCATGCCCGCGTCACGGGAACTGGTCATGGTGGTGTTGCGCGACAGAATGTCGATTTCGCCGGACTGCAGCGCGGTGAAGCGCTCCTTGGCGTTCAACTGGCTGAACTTGACCTTGGTCGCGTCGCCGAAGACAGCCGCCGCCACTGCACGGCAGTAGTCAGCATCGATACCGACGATCTTGCCGGTGGAATCCGGAACCGAGAAGCCTGGCAGGCCATCGCTGACGCCACACTGCACGAAACCTTTCTTCATCACTGCATCCAGGGTTGCACCCGCCTGGGCAAACCCGCTGACACCGAGTACCGCGGCTGCAGTCACGATAGCCAGGGTGGATTTCAACATCTTCATTCAAACCTCCAGTTTTGCTCTTGTTGTGTCGGAGCGTGAGTCCTGTCGCACCCTTTTGAGGCGTAGTCGACCCGTGTTGGCTTGTTTTTGGGTCAACCGACGTAAGACGTTAGCTATGAGTCTAGTAGGAGAAAATCCACATCATGGAAAACTCACCCTCACCAGTCGGCCGAACGGGCTGTAGCCCTTTCACGTTCGCGAAGCCCCGTAGCGGCCATTGGCGAACATCCATCACCGGATTCATTGCTATCCCACAGTCGGCAGTACACTGATAGTGTTACCGCTGGTCGTAGGATTTTTCATACAGCCTTCGACATAGCAAAGGCCGTACCACACAGCCCGCCAAAGCGGTTCAGCTGCGCGTCAATAGCAAAACTTGTACGCTTGCGACATCTTCTTAACAGATCAACCTGACGCGCTTTTGGGTCACGCACTTAATAGGCGCGCACGCACAACATTGGAGCAGACATGACCGCCCCCCTGATTCTTGAACCCGTCAAGCCCGCAGACGCCTGCGTCATCTGGCTCCACGGCCTGGGCGCCGATCGCTACGACTTCTTGCCCGTGGCCGAAGCGCTGCAGGAAACATCGCTGACCACCCGCTTCGTTCTCCCTCAGGCCCCCACCTGCGCCGTCACCATCAATGGCGGATACGAGATGCCGAGCTGGTACGACATCTTGGCCATGAGCCCCGCGCGCGCAATCAACCGCGAGCAACTGGAAGAGTCGTCGGAGCGGGTCATTAAATTGATCGACACCCAGCGAGCCATCGGAATAGACGCCTCGCGGATTTTTCTGGCTGGTTTCTCCCAGGGCGGTGCCGTGGTGTTCCACACCGCGTTTCTGAAGTGGCAGGGACCGCTGGGTGGCGTCGTTGCCCTTTCTACTTATGCACCGACCTTCAGTGACGATCTGGAACTGTCCGCCAGCCAGCAGCGCATTCCGGTACTGTCGATGCACGGCCAATACGACGATGTGGTGCAGAACTCGATGGGACGCAGCGCCTACGAGCACTTGAAGCATCGTGGTGTCACCGTGACATGGCAGGAATACCCAATGGGCCACGAAGTGTTACCCGAGGAAATTCGCGACATTGGCACCTGGCTCACCGAACGCTTGCGTTAACCCTTGAGGTTCCTTTCTTTGTTTAAAAGGCCCCTTTGATCCATCCCACTACGCCGCGCCCGATTCTTGCATTACACTGGCCGGCGTACATTCCTTAACCAATTGATGAGATGACCGTGCTCAAAGCACTCAAGAAAATGTTCGGTAAAAGCGAGACTGAGCAACTCGCGCCAGTCCCCAGCGCTCCGTCTCACGCTCCCAGCCACCGCACCGACGGTAATCAGCCTGAACGGGCCGTCACCACCGCGGCACCCAAGCATGAGCCGAAGTCCGCCCCCGCTGCCCAGCCTGTGGCAATAGCAGCCCCGGAACAGCCGCTCAGCGAAACGCCGAAACCCGCCAAACCGCGCCGCGAACCCAAGCCCAAGGCGCCGGTCATCCCATGGAAACTCGAAGACTTCGTTGTCGAGCCCCAGGAAGGTAAAACCCGCTTCCACGATTTCAAGCTGGCCCCTGAACTGATGCATGCCATCCAGGACCTGGGCTTCCCGTATTGCACGCCGATCCAGGCACAGGTGCTGGGTTTCACCCTCGCCGGCAAAGACGCCATCGGCCGCGCCCAGACCGGTACCGGCAAAACCGCTGCGTTCCTGATCTCGATCATCACCCAGTTGCTGCAAACCCCGCCGCCGAAAGAGCGCTACATGGGTGAGCCACGGGCGCTGATCATCGCGCCGACCCGCGAACTGGTGGTGCAGATCGCCAAGGACGCCGCCGACCTGACCAAGTACACCGGCCTCAACGTCATGACCTTCGTCGGCGGCATGGACTTCGACAAGCAGCTCAAGCACCTCGAAGCCCGCCACTGCGACATCCTGGTGGCCACACCGGGCCGCCTGCTGGACTTCAACCAGCGCGGCGACGTGCATCTGGACATGGTCGAAGTGATGGTGCTGGACGAAGCCGACCGCATGCTCGACATGGGCTTCATCCCGCAAGTGCGCCAGATCATTCGCCAGACGCCGCCCAAGGCCGAGCGCCAGACGCTGCTGTTCTCCGCGACCTTCACCGAAGACGTGATGAACCTGGCCAAGCAATGGACCACTGACCCTGCCATCGTCGAAATCGAAGTCACCAACGTGGCCAACGAAAACGTTGAGCAGCACATCTACGCCGTGGCCGCTGCCGACAAATACAAACTGCTCTACAACCTGGTCAACGACAATGGCTGGGAACGGGTGATCGTGTTCGCCAACCGCAAGGATGAAGTGCGGCGCATCGAAGAACGCCTGGTGCGCGACGGCATCAACGCCGCGCAACTGTCCGGTGACGTGCCGCAGCACAAGCGCATCAAGACCCTCGAAGGCTTCCGCGAAGGCAAGATCCGCGTCCTGGTCGCCACCGACGTGGCCGGTCGCGGTATCCACATCGACGGCATCAGCCACGTGATCAACTTCACCCTGCCGGAAGTGCCGGACGACTACGTGCACCGCATCGGACGGACCGGTCGTGCTGGCGCCGACGGTGTGTCCATCAGCTTTGCCGGTGAAGACGACTCCTACCAGTTACCGTCCATCGAGGAAAAACTGGGGCGCAAGATCAGTTGTGAAACACCACCGACGCATCTGTTGCGGGCGGTTGAGCGCAAGCGTCCGCACTAAACGACGCTGAAAAGACAAGCGCAGCCGGAAACGGACTGCGCTTTTTTTTCGCCCGGATATTGTGAGATAAAACTAAAAGTCCATAATGGACAAATTAGTTTACTTCCAGCTCCGGAGCCGACCATGTCCAATACGCCCCAAGTGATCAACCAACACCAGGCTCGCGAGTTGCTGGCGCAGGTCGACGTGCCGCAGATCCTGCGCAAAATGTTCCGCGACCTGGCGGCCGGGCAAGCCGTGCAACCGGCACAACAACTGGTGGAATTTCCCCGGGGCGCCGGCGACTTCATCAACTACCTGGGGGTATTGGCCGAAGACGGCGTGTACGGCATCAAGACTTCGCCGTACATCGTCCGTGAGCAGGGCCCCTTGGTGACCGCGTGGACTGTGCTGATGTCGATGCAGACCGGCCAGCCGCTGTTGCTGTGCGACGCGGGCGAACTGACCACCGCACGCACCGCCGCGACCACCGCCGTGGCGGTCGATGCCCTCGCGCCGCTGGCTGCCAAGCGCCTGGCCATCATCGGCAGCGGCAAGGTGGCCCAGGCGCACCTGCATTACGTGAAAAGCCTGCGCGAATGGCAGAGCATCAGCTTGTACGCGCCGAACCTGAACGTTGATGCTCAGACCATGAGCCTGCTGAAAAACATCGAGCCACGCCTGAACATCGTCGAGAGTCGCGAAGCAGCCGTGCAGGACGCCGACGTGATCATGCTCTGCACCTCATCCGCAGGTCCGGTGATCGATCCGTCGAGCTTGCGCAAACCGGCGCTGATCACCTCCATCAGCACCAACGCCCCGCGTGCCCACGAAGTGCCGCCGCAAAGCCTCAATGCCATGCAGGTGTTCTGCGACTATCGCCTGACCACCCCCGGCGCGGCTGGTGAAATGCTGATCGCCGGCGAACAACACGGCTGGGACAAGGGCGCGATTGTCGGCGACCTGCCCGACCTGCTCAGCGATAAAGTCCAGCGCCCCGGTTACGATCGACATGTGTTTTTCCGCTCCATCGGCCTGGGTCTGGAAGATATTGCGCTGGCCAATGCCATCTACCGCCTCACGCACTAACACCAACAGTCACCTGTGGGAGCGAGCTTGCTCGCGATAGCTATCTGTCATTCAGAAATGATGTTGACTGATACACCGCCATCGCGAGCAAGCTCGCTCCCACAAAGGCACCGACTTCATTGGCATTGGCGCTCTAAAGGAGACATTCATGAGCCAGGCAGATTTCATCATCATCGGCGGCGGTATCGCCGGCGCTTCCACCGGTTTCTGGCTGTCGCAGCATGGCCGTGTGATCGTACTCGAACGCGAATCCCATCCGGCCTACCATTCCACCGGACGTTCGGCGGCGCTGTACACCGCCGCCTACGGCACCCCGCAGGTTCGCGCATTGACCCTGGCCAGCCGGGACTTTTTCGACAATCCGCCCAGCGGCTTCTGCGAACACCCGCTGCTAACCCCACGCGGCGAAATGACCGTGGATTTCACCGGTGACCCGGACGAACTGAACAGGCAATACCTGAGCGCGAAGGCCACGGTGCCGGAGATGCAATTGCTCAGCACCGACGAGGCCTGCGCGCTGGTACCGATCCTGCGCCGGGAAAAAGTCCACGGTGCGATCTACGATCCGACCGCTACCGACATCGACACCGATGCCCTGCATCAGGGATACCTGCGCGGCATCCGCCGCAATCAGGGCGAAGTCCACACCGATGCCGAAGTCGTCAGCCTGAGCCGCGATGACCAGGGCACATGGCACGTCCAGACCGGCACCCAGACGTTCAGCGCTCCGGTCATCATCAACGCCGCCGGCGCCTGGGCCGACAAGATCGGCGAACTGGCCGGCGCCAGCCCCCTGGGCCTGCAACCTAAACGCCGTGCCGCGTTCATCTTCGCCGGCCCGGAGGGCGTGGACATCCATCATTGGCCAATGCTGGTCAGCCTCGACGAATCCTTCTACATGAAACCCGACGCCGGGATGTTCCTCGGTTCGCCGGCCAACGCCGACCCGGTGGAACCCCATGACGTACAGCCCGAAGAGCTGGACATCGCCATGGGCATCTACCAGATCGAAGAGGCCACGACCCTGACCATTCGCCGCCCGACCCGCACCTGGGCCGGCCTGCGCAGCTTCGTCAGCGACGGCGATTTGCTGTCCGGCTTCGATCCACAGGTGCCAGGGCTGTTCTGGGTCGCAGCGCAAGGCGGGTATGGCATCCAGACCTCGCCGGCCATGGGCCAGGCCAGCGCCGCACTGGTGCGCGGTGTCGCGCTGCCGGAGTCGCTCGGCCGTTTCGGCCTGAATGCCGACATGCTCTCCCCTGCCCGCCTCGGCTGAACCTGATCCTCAGGTGACGTGCCCACACGATTACGGCACACTTTCAGCGCCCCTTTGATGGGGCGCTGACGCTGCCTGGAGTTCCACTGTATGAACGCCCCCGAAAAAGACTCGGCCCTGGACGACACGTCCCTGGATAACTTCCACGCGATCGCCGACGCCATCGCCACGTTGTTTTTCCCCCACGCCGAAGTGGTGCTGCATGACCTGCGCACGCAAAAGGTCGACTACATCGCCAACAACCTGTCCAAGCGGGAAATCGGCGACGACTCGGCGCTGGAGGACATGCTCAGCGACGATGTCAGCGAACGAAACATCGGGCCGTACGAAAAGCTCAATTGGGATGGCCAGAAGATTCGCAGCCTCAGCACGGTACTGCGCGACAGCGAAGGTCATCCGCTGGCGGTGCTGTGCATCAACCTGAACATTTCGCTGTTCGAGAATGCCAAGGCCGCTTTGGACCTGTTCCTGTCGCCAACCAAGCTGATCCCGCAACCGGATGCACTGTTCCGCGATGACTGGCAGGAGCGGATCAACACCTTCCTCCACGCCTGGTTGCGCGAGCGTCAGTTGAGCCTGAACCTGCTGACCCGCGACCACAAGCGCGAGCTGGTGCTGGCGTTGCACGCCGAAGGCGCGTTCAAGGGCAAAAGCGCATCGAACTATGTGGCGAATGTGCTGAACATGGGGCGGGCGACGGTGTACAAGCATTTGAAGGAATTGAAGGGCTGAGCCCCAAGAGATGTATTGGCTGGCAGGGCCTCATCGCGAGCAAGCTCGCTCCCACAGTGTCCGAGTCGTGCGCAAGAGATATGTACACCACTGAACCTGTGGGAGCGAGCTTGCTCGCGATAGCGGACTATCAGTCGCCGTAGATATCCGACTTGAAATACTTCTCGGAAATCTTCTGGTACTCACCACTGGCACGAATGCCATCAATGGCCGTGTTCAGCTCGCTGACCAACTCGGTGTTGCCCTTGCGCACGGCAATCCCCGCCCCCTCGCCCACATACTTCGGATCTTTCAGCTCAGGCCCGACAAAGGCGTAACCCTTGCCACGCGGCATCGACAGGAAGTCATTCAATGGAATGGTGTCGGCAAAAATCGCGTCGAGGCGACCGGCTGCCAGGTCCATGTAGATTTCTTCGTTATTGCTGTAGCGCTTGACGTTGATGCCCTTGGGCTCGAACACCTCGGTGGCGTAACGGTCGGTGGTGGTGGCGCGCTGCACGCCGACGGTCTTGCCCTTGAGGCTGGCGTACTGGTCATCCACCACCGCGCCGTCCTTCATCACCAGGCGCGACGAGGTGAAATAGTACTTGTGGGTGAAGTCCACCGACTTCTTGCGGTCTTCGTTGATGGTCATGGACGACAGCGCCATGTCGATTTTCTTCACCTTCAGGGAAGGAATCAGACCGTCGAACTCGCCTTCGACCCACACACACTTGGCCTTCATCTGGGCGCACAGGGCATTGCCGATGTCATAGTCGAAACCGACGATCTCGCCTTTATCGGTTTTCGAAGCGAACGGTGGATACGCGGCTTCGATGCCGATGCGCAGGGTTTTCTCGGCGGCGAATACAGAACTGCACGCCAACAGGCTCAGGGCCAGACCGGTGATGAGGGGGAACTTCTTCATGTTCGTTTTCTCGCGGTTGTTGTTGGTTTGGCAAGACAGAAGAAAAAGCTGAAACGGGGTGGAAACCTTTTTTTGTACTTATAATTCCATCTTGGACTTTTATGTATTGGTCGTCAATCGGGCAAATGCAGACCGTGCCGGCCGATGGTCGGGTGGTGAATCCAGGAGTGATTGGTTGAATCGAAAGGCCTCATCGCGAGCAAGCTCGCTCCCACAGGTTCTTCGTCGTACACAAAATTCATGTTCGACCAGATCCACTGTGGGAGCGAGCTTGCTCGCGATGACTGACTAAAGAACGCAGAAGGAACTACTGCTTCCAGCGATCTGCCGCCGCATGGTCACTGTCACGCCCCTCGACCCAACGCGGCCCGTCGCTGGTGTTTTCTTTCTTCCAGAACGGCGCGCGGGTTTTCAGGTAATCCATGACAAAGGCGCAGGCGTCGAATGCCGCCTGGCGATGAGCGCTGGCCGCGCCGACGAAGACAATCGGCTCGCCCGGTTCCAGGGCGCCGATGCGGTGCAGCACTTCCAGCTTGAGCAGCGGCCAGCGCTGCTCGGCCTCGACGGCGATCTTGCCCAGGGCCTTTTCAGTCATGCCGGGATAGTGTTCGAGGAACATCCCGGCGACGTCCAGGCCATCATTGAAGTCGCGCACATAGCCGACAAAGCTCACCACCGCCCCCACACCGACATTGGCGTCGTGCATGGCGTTGACCTCGGCGCCCGGATCGAACGGCGTGGACTGCACGCGAATGGCCATGGTTCAGCCTCCGGTCACAGTCGGAAAGAACGCCACTTCATCGCCCTCGCTGACCGGCTCGTCGAGCTGGCAGAGGTCTTCGTTGCGGGCGCACATCAGGTTCTGCTCGCTCAATACCTCGGCACCGTCACGTTGGGCCAACAGCGCGCGGACATCGTCGACGGTGGCGAAGTTGCCTTCAACCTTCATCGAGTCCAGCCCCAGCGCTTCACGATAACGGGCGAAAAACTTCACGGTCACGTTCATGGCTGCTCCGCCTGGAAATGCCCGCTCTTGCCGCCGACCTTCTCCAGCAGACGCACGCTTTCGATGGTCATGCCACGGTCCACGGCCTTGCACATGTCGTAGATGGTCAACGCGGCGACACTGGCGGCGGTCAGGGCCTCCATCTCGACGCCGGTCTGCCCGGACAGCTTGCAGCGCGCCACGATGCGTACCGAATCGTCGCCTTCGGCACTGAGCTCGACCTTGACGCCGGTCAGCATCAGCGGATGGCACAGGGGAATCAGATCACTGGTTTTCTTCGCCGCCTGAATGCCGGCAATGCGCGCCACGGCAAACACATCCCCCTTGGGGTGGCCGCCGCTGACGATCATCTGCAGGGTCTCGGGCAGCATGCGCACCAGCGCTTGGGCCGTCGCCTCACGGAACGTCACGGCTTTTTCAGTGACGTCGACCATGTTGGCGCGGCCTTGGGAATCGAGATGAGTCAGCACGGGATTACTCCTGATCAGGAGCGTCGATTGTAAACCTGTGGGTCAATTTTTCGCACGCACGATTATCGGTCCACACATCCCCCTGTAGGAGCGAGCCTGCTCGCGAAAAACGCAAGGACAACGCGGTCATTCAGGCAACACGCATTATCGTTCACGTCCATCGCGAGCAGGCTCGCTCCTACAGGGGTTATGTGTCGGGCATAAAAAACCGGGCGGCTTTTGAGGCCGCCCGGTTTCGATGAAGCGATTACAAGTGCGATTCGGCGTATTCGGCCAGGATCGAACGTGGTACCCCTTGCAAGGTGATGTGCACCCCGTTCGGGAAGTCCTTGAAGCGTTCAGTGAGGTAGGTCAGCCCGGAGCTGGTCGCGGACAGGTAAGGGGTGTCGATCTGTGCCAGGTTGCCCAGGCACACCACTTTGGAACCGGCGCCGGCACGGGTGATGATGGTTTTCATCTGGTGCGGCGTGAGGTTCTGGCATTCGTCGATCAGGATCAGGCTCTGCTGGAAGCTGCGGCCCCGGATGTAGTTGAGGGATTTGAACTGCAACGGCACTTTGCTGAGGATGTAGTCGACGCTGCCATGGGTGCTTTCGTCATCCATGTGCAAGGCTTCGAGGTTGTCGGTGATGGCGCCCAGCCACGGCTCCATTTTTTCCGCCTCGGTGCCGGGCAGGAAGCCGATTTCCTGGTCCAGGCCCTGCACGCTGCGGGTGGCGATGATGCGGCGATAACGTTTGCTGACCATGGTCTGCTCGATCGCAGCGGCCAGCGCCAGGATGGTTTTACCCGAGCCCGCGGCACCCGACAGGTTGACCAGGTGGATGTCCGGATCGAGCAAGGCGTACAACGCCAGGCTCTGATAGATATCACGCGGCTTCAGGCCCCAGGCCTCCTGGTGCAGCAGCGGTTCCTGGTGCAGGTCGAGGATCAGCAAGCGGTCCTCTTCGATCTCCTTGATCCAGCCGACAAAGCCCTGTTCATCAATGATGAATTCATTGATGTGCACCGCCGGCAGGTTGTCGATCAACTGCACCTGATGCCAGGTGCGGCCGTGGTCCTGACGGGTTTCGACCTTGCTCACGCGGTCCCAGAAAGAGCCGGTCATGTTGTGGTAGCCGTTGGGCAGCAGGGACACGTCATCGACCAGTTGGTCGGTGCTGTAATCCTCGGCCGCGATCCCGCAGGCGCGCGCCTTGAGGCGCATGTTGATGTCTTTGGTGACCAGCACCACGGGCTTTTTCGGGTCGCGTGTGTGCAGATCGATCAGTTGATTGATGATTTTGTTGTCATTCAGGTGCTCGGGCAGAATCAGGTTCGGCTCGGCATGCTTGCTCATCAGAATTGACAGCAAACCCTTGGGTCCGCTTTTGCCACGCTGGATCGGCACACCCTGCTCGACGTCCTCGGGTGAGGCATCGCCCAGGGTCTTGTCGATCAGGCGGATGGCCTGGCGGCATTCAGCGGCAACGCTGTGATGCCCGCTCTTGAGCTTGTCGAGCTCTTCTAGCACGGTCATCGGGATTGCGACGTGGTGTTCTTCGAAGTTGAGCAGGGCGTTTGGATCGTGAATCAATACGTTGGTATCGAGTACATAAAGGATTGGCTGGTTGGAAGAAGAGCTACGTCCGTGATCATCCATACTCGGTCACCTTTGTGGGAGCCATTCGACGCAATACCCTGACGGTGCTGCGCCTCGAAGTGACTGCCGAATACACCTGCGGGGACTCAAGTGTTTTGCCTGCATAGCGGGGTCTTGGGAGACGCCACCTGTGTTGCAGGTTTCGGCGGTCTGTCTTCGTAATACTCCAAAACGTGTGACAGAAAAAAGTACTTTGACGCTTTTTTGAAGTTTATTTTTCAGAGTGACCAATAACACTTGGCGGACTGCCATCACCCGTTTACAGTCGGAAGTCAACCTGCAACGAATTCTCCTGCAAATTCGCAAAAAACCCAATGTTTACTGGATTTGGCCGTTTCAGCGAAACGCATCCTGGCAATCCTCCCAACCGATCCCGACCGGCGCCGTTTGCGTGACCAGCCACGGCAACGCCGTTTTCACCCCATCCTGCTTCACATTGAAATTGATGACCCCGTGCCGCCACAGCAGCATCAGGGTCAGCACCCGTTGCGCACTCGGGTTGCCCTTGAGTTTGCCGGCGCCGTCCTGGGCGTCGATGTCCCACAGCGCTACCTGCAAACCCTGAGCCTTGAAGAAACCTTCGGCATCGGAACGGCGCTGGCCATCGGGCGGACGGAACAGTGGCACGAAGTTCTCCGGCAGCTTGCTTTTGACCAGTTCGGCACTGCGGCGCACCGAGTCCTGCCAGTCCTGCCAGTGACTGTGGGAGCGAAACTCCCAGCCTTGCACGCCGATGCACTGGGTCGAGTAGGTCGCTTGCAGGTGACTCACCGATTGCTCGACCAAACGGGACTGGATGTCCTTGCCGAGGACGAAGAACGTCCCGCTCATGTTCGACTTGCGCAGGTACTCGGTGACCCAGGCGGTATTGTCCGGCGCGGCGTTGGCAGCACTGTCGAAGGTCAGCAGAAACAGCCGGTCGTGCATCCCGTCGCCGGAGCGCTCATAGTCGCCAAAATGATCGACTTCACTGCTGGTTTGCGGGAACAGCGCGGCCTTGCGCAATTGTTCGTCCAGGTACTGGGTGTGGAACACACGACTCGGTTCGGCCCACTTGATGTAGTAGCTGTCTGCACTGACCTGGAACTTGGCGGCTTGTTCGCGCAGGGTGGGCATGTCTTCGACCAGAAAACAGAACGAGGCATCCTGGTCGCAACTCTGTTGGGCGTAGTTATAGTTGGCCAGCAGCCGCTGCCACATACGTTGGCGAACCCGGTTGACCGACTCCAGGTTGATGGTGCGCAAGCCCAGGCGCTGGGCCAGGGCGGGTTCGTCCAGCGCTTCACTGGCCAACAGCACACTGGAAAACATCAGGATCTCGGCCCTCGACGCTACGTCGAACAGCGTTGGACTGACGAGTTTTTCTGGCCAGGTGCTGCGATCAAGCGTCGCCACATCGCCGGGTGCCGCGAGGGCAGCGACGCTCAGTAGCCAGATCGAGATGAGAAAAGCGATACGCAATGGGATGTCTCCATAACAAAACCCGCGCGGCACTATAGCTGATAGCGGCCCTCATTCCCGCAGCAACCCCAATCTCCTGTGGGAGCGAGCTTGCTCGCGATGACGGTGCATCAGCCAACATCTTTTCCGAATGTCAGACCGCTATCGCGAGCAAGCTCGCTCCCACAGGGTTTGGTGCAAGGCCACCGGCCATCACCTATTACCCCGATAGCTGGAGTCAAGGCCGACAACCCCCTAGAATCGCGGCCACGATTAAAGGAGACGACTTCATGCTGATGGTGATTTCACCCGCCAAGACCCTCGATTATGAAACACCGCCGGCGACCCAGCGCTTCACCCAGCCGCAGTACCTCGACCACTCCCAGGAGCTGATCCTGCAGTTGCGCGAGTTGTCCCCTGCACAGATCAGCGAATTGATGCACGTTTCCGACAAGATCGGCGGGCTCAACGCCGCGCGTTTCGGCAGCTGGACGCCAGCCTTCACCCCGGAAAACGCCAAGCAGGCGCTGCTGGCCTTCAAGGGCGATGTGTACACAGGCCTGAATGCACAAACCTTCAGCGAAGCCGATTTCGACTATGCCCAGCAGCATCTGCGCATGTTGTCCGGCCTGTACGGCCTGCTGCGACCACTGGACCTGATGCAACCCTATCGCCTGGAAATGGGCACCCGGCTGGCCAACGCCCGGGGCAAGGACCTGTATGCCTTCTGGGGTACACGCATCAGCGAATGGCTGAACGAAGCTCTGGTCGATCAAGGCGATGACGTGCTGCTCAACCTGGCTTCCAACGAGTACTTCTCGGCGGTCAAGCGCAGCGCCTTGAACGCACGCATCATCAATACCGAATTCAAGGACCTGAAGAACGGCCAGTACAAGATCATCAGCTTCTACGCGAAAAAGGCTCGCGGCTTGATGAGCCGCTTCGTCATCGAAGAACGCATCAACGATCCGGCCACCCTCAAGCAATTCGACGTTCAAGGCTATCGCTACAGCGCTGAACAGTCCAAACCGGACAACCTGGTGTTTCTGCGCGATCACGCACCAGAGTGATGCAGCCGGTCGGCGCATGAGCGAACAACCCCTCATGCGCTGCCCATTGATCGTCCGACAATTCCCCCTCTGATCGCCAACCTATTGGCGTCAAAAAACCATTGATCGTTTTCCTAACTTTAGTTTCACTCGACTTCAATGATTTTTTTGCGTAGTGGCACTGACTTTTTTTAACAGTAGTGGCAAAAAACTATCCGCCCCAATTATACGCCTATATATAAAGGGCCAAACGGCAAGTGCTATCAATATGAGAGCAGTGCCATCTTTCTCAATATTTCAAGAAATTTCAGATTTCACGATGAGCGGACTGGAACTATGTCCAAACGCGCCGTTCATACCACTGGCAACGATTCTCGCCGAGCCTGTACGAGATAACTTACGCAGATAAGCGATTCTTGTAGCGAAGTTGCAATATTAACTTGCGCTGGCTAATCACTGATTTGAACAACGGCAAGCGGACAGGAGATAACGCAGTATGACTATCCCCTACAAGGCCACGGCTGCGCCCCTATAAACGTGCTCACCCGAGCACCCAACCGCTTGATCTACGGGCTTCCGGCCTGAGATCAAGCGTGCAAGGCCGTTGCACCTGCATCCTTCGAAAGGAGGATCGGCTGCATAACAGGGCAAATCATAACAACAAGGCCTAGTTGCGCACCCCTTGAGTGCATTTATTTAGACACTCGTAACTTATATGCCAGCACACGGCATTGCTGCGCCTGCAAGGCGCACTTGCGAGTGCACTAAAACACGCTGAAAACCATTAACTCCGGCCATCTAATGGCTTGATCAATACAGAGGTAATTGCGATGCGCATCAGCATATTTGGTTTGGGTTACGTTGGCGCAGTATGTGCCGGTTGCCTGTCTGCACGGGGTCATGACGTCGTTGGCGTCGATGTGGCAAAAGACAAGATCGATATGATCAATGCCGGCAAATCGCCGATTGTTGAACCAGGCCTGGGCGAACTTCTGGCCCAGGGCATCCAGACCGGCCGCCTGCGTGGCACCACCAACTTCGCCGAGGCGATTCGCGACACTGACCTGTCGATGATCTGCGTGGGCACGCCGAGCAAAAAGAACGGCGACCTGGAACTGAACTACATCGAGGCAGTGTGCCGCGAAATCGGTTTTGTCCTGCGTGACAAGACCACCCGCCACACCATCGTCGTGCGCAGCACCGTGTTGCCGGGCACCGTGGCCAACGTGGTCATCCCGATTCTCGAAGACTGCTCCGGCAAGAAGGCCGGTGTTGATTTCGGCGTGGCCGTGAACCCTGAGTTCCTGCGCGAAAGCACCGCGATCGCCGACTACGACCAGCCGCCAATGACCGTCATCGGCGAGTTCGACAAAGCGTCCGGTGACGTTCTGCAATCGCTGTACGAAGAGCTCGACGCGCCGATCATCCGCAAGGACATCGCGGTCGCCGAGATGATCAAGTACACCTGCAACGTGTGGCACGCCACCAAGGTCACCTTCGCCAACGAAATCGGCAACATCGCCAAGGCGGTCGGCGTTGACGGTCGCGAAGTGATGGACGTGGTCTGCCAGGACAAGACCCTCAACCTGTCCCAGTACTACATGCGCCCGGGCTTCGCCTTCGGCGGCTCGTGCCTGCCAAAGGACGTGCGCGCACTGACCTACCGCGCCGGCTCCCTGGACGTGGAAGCACCGTTGCTCAACTCGCTGATGCGCAGCAACGAATCCCAGGTGCAGAACGCTTTCGACATCGTCTCCAGCCACGACAAACGCAAAGTCGCCCTGCTGGGCCTGAGCTTCAAGGCCGGTACCGACGACCTGCGCGAAAGTCCGCTGGTTGACCTGGCGGAAATGCTGATCGGCAAGGGCTACGACCTGAGCATCTACGACAGCAACGTCGAGTACGCCCGCGTTCACGGCGCGAACAAGGACTACATCGAGTCGAAGATCCCGCACGTCTCGTCCCTGCTCAACGCCGACTTCGACGCGGTGATCAACAACTCCGACGTGATCATCCTCGGCAACCGTGACGAGAAATTCCGTGCCCTGGTGCAGGACGTTCCACACGGCAAGCAGGTGATCGACCTGGTGGGCTTCATGTCCAAGGCCACCAGCGTCAAAGGTCGCACCGAAGGCATCTGCTGGTAAGCCCCCTGTAGGAGCGAGCTTGCTCGCGATGCACCTGAGAACACCGCTGGGTATCAGATACCCAGCGTCATCGTTGGCGACCATCGCGAGCAAGCTCGCTCCTACAGGTTTGTACGCCTGCGTTAACCCGAGATCTAGACGGATGCAGATTATGCACAGGCTAAAGCACGGCCTACTCCAGGCCGCCGGTTGGCTGTTCTACCTGAGTTTACTGATGGGCCTCGCCATGGCGCTGCCCGTGTCCACGTTCGACTCCGAGTCGAAGGACTTCATTTTCCTGATTGGCGCCGTGGGTATCTGGCGTTACTCGATGGGTGCCACGCATTTTGTGCGCGGCATGATTTTTCTGTACATCGTCTACCCGCACCTGCGGCGCAAAGTGCGCAAGCTGGGCAAAGCGGCTGACCCGTCCCACGTGTTCCTGATGGTCACCAGCTTTCGTATCGATGCGCTGACCACTGCGCAGGTCTACAGCTCGGTGATCCGCGAAGCCATCGACTGCGACCTGCCGACCACCGTGGTCTGCTCCATCGTGGAAATGTCCGATGAGCTGCTGGTCAAAAGCCTGTGGAACCGGATGAATCCACCGGCCCGGGTCAAGCTCGACTTCGTGCGCATTCCCGGCACCGGCAAGCGCGATGGCCTGGCCTACGGCTTCCGCGCCATCTCCCGACACCTGCCGGACGATCGCGCCGTGGTTGCGGTGATCGATGGCGACACCGTGCTCGGCGAAGGCGTGGTGCGCAAGACCGTGCCGTGGTTCCAGTTATTCGGCAATGTCGGTGGCCTGACCACCAATGAATTCTGCGAAGTGCGCGGCGGCTACATCATGAGCGAATGGCACAAGCTCCGTTTCGCCCAGCGTCACATCAACATGTGCTCGATGGCCCTGTCCAAGCGAGTGCTGACCATGACCGGGCGCATGTCGGTGTTCCGTGCCACCGTGGTCACCAACCCGGAATTCATCGCCGATGTGGAAAGCGACTCGCTGCAACACTGGCGCCTGGGTCGCTTCAAGTTCCTTACCGGCGACGACAAGTCGAGCTGGTTCAGCCTGATGCGCCTGGGCTACGACACCTTCTACGTGCCCGACGCGGCGATCAACACCGTTGAACACCCGCCGGAAAAGAGCTTCATCAAGGCCAGCCGCAAACTGATGTTCCGCTGGTACGGCAACAACCTGCGGCAGAACTCCCGTGCCCTGGGCCTGGGGATCAAACGCCTCGGCGTGTTCACCTCGGTGGTGCTGTTCGACCAGCGCGTGTCGATGTGGACCTCGCTGCTGGGCCTGACCGTCGCGCTGATCGCCAGCTTCAAGTACGGCACCGCGTTCATCCTGGTGTACCTGCTCTGGATCGGCATCACCCGGTTCATCCTGACCTTGTTGCTGTCGTGCTCCGGACACCGGATCGGCCCGGCCTACCCGGCAATTCTCTATTACAACCAGATCGTCGGCGCGCTGGTGAAGATCTACGTGTTCTTCCGCCTCGACCAACAGTCCTGGACTCGCCAACCCACTTCTCTGACCCGTGATCTCGCCAGCTTTCAACGTTGGTTCAACACCTGGTCGTCTCGGACCATGACCTTCTCTGCCGGCAGCATTTTTGTCGCCGTGCTGCTGTTGATGGTCTGACCGCCCCCTTATTGAATTAACCAGGAAATCGCCCTTATGAATACCGCCGTCAACGCCAACGTAGTGCACGAATCCGAAGCCCAGCGCCAACACGCCCGCGTGAAAATCCCGGCCAAGTTGCGTTTCTTCGGCCCTGACCGGACGCCGGTCGAAGCCCGGGTGATCGACCTGTCCGCCGGTGGCCTGGCGTTCAACGCCGGTCAGTTGCCGCTGAAAACTGGCGATGTGTACAAGGCCCGCCTGCAGTTCGTCATCGACAACCTCGGCCTGGCCATGGACGTCGAGTTGCAGGTCCGCTCCTTCGACCGCGAGACGGGACGCGCCGGCTGCCAGTTCCAGAACCTGGAACCACGGGACATCTCGACCCTGCGCCACCTGATCACTTCGCACCTGGCTGGCGACATCGTCAGCGTGGGTGAAATGCTGGCGACCCTGCAGCGCGACAACTTCACCAAGGCGCGCAAGATGAAGGACGGCGGCCACGGCATGACCGCCTTCGGACGCCTGAAAGCCGTGACCTTCAGCCTGGGGGTCTTTGTGGTGGGTGTTGCCGCCTTCGGCTTCGTTTTCAAATCGGTGTATGGCATGTACTTCGTCAGTCACGCCCAGGCCGGTCTGGTCAGCGTGCCGGGCGTGAACATCACCATGCCCCGCGACGGTACCGTACAGAGCCTGGTGAAAGCCGACGGCGTGGCCGCCAAAGGCGCACCGCTGGCGACCTTCAGCACCAGCATGCTCGACGTGCTCAAGGGCCATCTGGACGAAGACCAACTGCAGCCGGCCAAGGTTGAAGAACTGTTCGGCAAGCAGATGACCGGCACCCTGACCTCGCCTTGCGATTGCACCGTGGCCCAGCAAATGGTCGCCAACGGTCAGTACGCCAGCAAGGGCGACGTGATCTTCCAACTGGTCCCGCGCAACAGCGAAGCCAATGTTGAAGCGCGCTTCTCCTATCGCCAGTTCGGCGACGTACGCCCGGGTACTTCGGTGCGCTTCCAGATCGCCGGCGAGGACAAGAGCCGCACCGGCAAGATCGTCAGCAGCACCAGCCTGAAAAGCGCCGACCTGTCGTCGGACATCCGCGTGCTGATCCAGCCGGACGAAACCCTGGACAGCTCCCTCGCCGGCCGCCCGGTGGAAGTGAACAGCGACCGTGGCCCGAACCTGAACTGGCTGATCGACAAAGCCATGGCTGTCGGTCTTTAAGTCGAGGACATGCCTGTGACTACTCCAACCCTCAACACGCCGCCGACCCTGTGGGAGCGAGCTTGCTCGCGATGGGATCGACGCGGTTTGTCTGATGCACCGAGCCAGCCGCATCGCGAGCAAGCTCGCTCCCACAGGGGATTTGCGTTCTGTTCGCTAGCCCTGGCAGTCAGCCTCAGCGGTTGCGCCGGCCTCCCCGACCAGCGCCTGGCCAACGAAGCGCTCAAGCGCGGCGATACCGCCACCGCTGCGGCGAACTACCGGCAACTGGCAGACCTGGGCTACAGCGAAGCACAGGTCGGCCTGGCCGATATCCAGGTCGACAGCCATGACCCGGCGCAGATGAAACAGGCCGAGGCGACTTACCGCGCCGCGGCCAGCGTTTCGCCGCGCGCCCAGGCACGCCTCGGTCGCCTGCTGGTGGCCAAGCCCGGTTCCACCGAAGCCGAGCAGCACGAAGCCGAAACCCTGTTGAAAAAAGCCGCCGCCGCAGGCGAAGGCAACACGCTGATTCCGCTGGCGATGCTGTACCTGCAATACCCGCACAGCTTTCCCAACGTGAATGCCCAACAGCAGATCAGCCAATGGCGTGCCGAGAACAAGCCGGAAGCCGGCTTGGCGCAAGTGCTGCTCTATCGCACCCAGGGCACCTACGACCAGCATCTGGATGACGTGGAGAAGATCTGCAAGGCCGCGCTCAACACCAGCGACATCTGCTACGTAGAACTGGCCACGGTCTACCAGAAACAGGCCAAGCCAGAACAACAGGCCGAGCTGATCAAACAGATGCAAGCGGCTCACGCTCGCGGCAGCGTTTCGGCGCAGCGCGTCGACAGCGTCGCCCGTGTGCTCGCCGATGCGACCCTGGGCAAGACCGACGAGAAGACCGCGCAATCGCTGCTCGAACCGATCGCCCCGGGCTACCCGGCATCGTGGGTCACCCTCGCGCAGTTGATCTACGACTTCCCGGAACTCGGCGACGTCGACCAGATGATGAAGTACCTGGACAACGGCCGCGCCGCCGACCAGCCACGCGCCGAACTGTTGCTGGGCAAACTCTACTTCGAAGGCAAACTGGTGCCCGCCGACGCCAAGGTCGCCGAGGAGCATTTCCAGAAAGCCGTCGGCCGTGAAGTCGCCGCCGATTACTACCTCGGCCAGATCTATCGCCGTGGCTACCTGGGCAAGGTCTATCCGCAGAAGGCTCTCGACCATCTGTTGACCGCTGCGCGCAACGGCCAGAACAGCGCCGACTTCGCCATCGCCCAACTGTTTTCCCAAGGCAAGGGCACCAAGCCTGATCCGCTGAACGCCTACGTCTTCAGCCAACTGGCCCTGGCCCAGAACACGCCGCAGGCCACCGAGCTTGCGCAAACAATCCAAACGCAATTGCCGCCCGACCGGCTGGCCGAAGCCCAACGCCTGTTGAAACAAGAACAGGCCGTGCGCGGTGCCCTGAGCCCGAACACGCCGGAACTGCATACCCTGCAAGAAGAAGTCAGCGAGGAAACCCAATGAAGTTGAATCCATTCATGAAGGCCGGCATCGGCCTGACATTCGCGCTGATCTGGTCTTGCCCGACGCTTGCTGCGATGACTGAAGAAACCAAGAACTTCGGCCTGGACATGAAGATCACCGGCCAGTCCGAAGACGACCGAGACCTCGGCACCCAGCGCGGCGGCGACGTCAACGGCGTCGGCCTCGACCTGCGCCCGTGGGTGTATGGCGAAAGCGGCGCGTGGAGCGCTTACGCCATGGGTCAGGCGGTGACGTCCACCGACATCATCGAGACCGACACACTGCAAGAGTCCGAAGGCACCGAGAACACCAGCAACAATGACCGCCAGACCAAGAAGAACTACCTGGCGATGCGCGAATTCTGGGTCGGCTACAGCGGTTTCACGCCCTACCCCGGCGAGATCCTGAAACTCGGTCGTCAGCGTCTGCACAACGACGACGGTCAATGGCGCGATACCAACATCGAAGCCCTGAACTGGACCTTCGACACCACCTTGTTGCGCGCCAACGCGGGTATCGCCGAGCGCTTCAGCGAGTACCGCACTGACCTGAAAGAACTGTCCCCCAAGGACAAGGATCGCCTGCACGCCTACGCCGATGCCGAATACCAATGGACACCGGGTCACTGGGCCGGCATTCGCGGTCACCACACTCACGATGACGGCAAGCTCGACTATCCGGAACCGGGCGTACCTTCCGATTCGCTGGACAAAAAACAGAATGGCGACATCAGCTGGCTGGGCTTGCAGGCCAACAGCGATGCCTACAACTGGCGCAACACCAATACCTTCAACTACTGGGGCAGCATCACCGGCATGAGTGGCGACCGCGACACGGTCAACCCGCTGAACGCTGATGGCACCGCTCCCGCACAACCCAAGAGCAGCGGCAACGTCGATGGCTGGGCCACCGACCTGGGCGTGCGCCTGCGCCTCGATCCGCAATGGCAAGTCGGTGCGGCCTACGCCCGGGCCAGCGCCGATTACGAACAGAACGGCCTGGAAAGCAACCGCTCGAACTACACCGGTACACGTTCACGCGTGCACCGTTTCGGCGAAGCCTTCCGTGGCGAAATGAACAACATGCAATCGGCCACGCTGTTCGGTTCGTGGATGCTCAACGACGAATACGACGCCAGCCTGATCTACCACAAATTCTGGCGCGTCGACGGCAACAAGCCGATCACCAGCGACGGCATCGACGCCGTGCAGAACAACACCGACGACGTGACCGGCGCCGTGTTGTCCAGCACCTCCCTGCCGCTGAACGATGGCGAAAAAGACCTCGGCCAGGAAATGGATCTGGTCGTCACCAAGTACTTCAAGCAAGGCCTGTTGCCAGCGGCGTTGAGCCAGAAAATCGATGAACCTTCGGCCCTGGTGCGGTTCCGTGGCGGTGTGTTCAAGCCCGGCGACGCCTATGGCAAAGAAGTCGATTCGTACATGCATCGCGCGTTCATCGACGTGGTCTGGAAATTCTGATGCAGAGCGCGAAGGGAGTCCCCGACATGAACAGTGCCAAGAAAGGTTCCTTGACCTTGCTGGCCGGCGCGATGCTACTGGCAAGTGCGGCTGCCTTCGCGACTGTGGAGCCCGCTGCGCCCGCCAAGCCGGCCACTGTTGCCAAGGAACTGCAACAAGCCAAGACCTACACCGTCAGCAGCGCGCCGACCGCGCCGCTGGAACTGGCCAAGCCGACGCTGCCGGACGTCTCGGGCTACACCGCCGAGGCCATCGCGAAAAAAATCGTGCGCAGCAAGGTCGGCAAAGTCAGCGTGCGCCGGATGATGCAGGAAGACGCACTGAAGGACTTCATCGGCGGGGACAACAAGATGGCCGAATGGGTGGTGCGTCAGCACGGCATCCCGCAGGCGATCTTCGTCGACGACGGCTACATGAACCTCAAGGACGTGGCGAAGAAACTGCCGAAGTACGTCATCGAAACGTCACCGGGCGTGTACCTCGCCAGGCTGCCGATCGTGGTCGGTCGTCACGGCATCCTCGAAATCGACAAGCAGACCCAGGAACTGCGCTTGTCCCAGGAGGCTGGTGCGTTCCTGGTCAACGACGGCCAGTTGTTCGTGCGTGACACCAAAATCACTGGCTGGCGGGAGAAGGACAACGGTCCGGCGACGTTCAATTCGCCGAAGGAATTCCGTCCGTTCCTGCTGGCCTGGGGTGGTACCGAGACCTACATCGCCAACAGCAAGATTGCCAGCTTCGGCTACGCCAACAGTAAGTCCTACGGCGTGAGTATTTCCCAGTACACGCCGAACATGGCCAAGGTGCTCAAGCGTCCTGAGCCGACCGGCTGGATCGTCGGCTCCGAGTTCTCGGACATGTGGTACGGCTTCTACTGCTATGAGACCCGCGACTTCGTGGTCAAGGGCAACACCTACAAAGACAACATCGTCTACGGCATCGACCCGCACGACCGTTCCCACGGTCTGATCATTGCCGACAACACGGTGTACGGGACCAAGAAGAAGCACGGGATCATTATTTCCCGTGAGGTCAACGACAGCTTCATCTTCAACAACCGCAGCTACGACAACAAGTTGTCGGGCCTGGTGATCGACCGTAACAGCGTGAACAACCTGATTGCCCACAACGAGATCTACCAGAACCACACCGACGGCATCACCCTCTACGAGAGTGCCGACAACCTGCTGTGGGGCAATCGTGTGTTGAGCAACCGGCGCCACGGCATCCGCATTCGTAACAGCGTGAACATTCGCCTGTACGAAAACGTCGCCATGGCCAACGGCCTCACCGGCGTCTACGGCCATATCAAGGACCTGAGCAACACCGACCGTGACATCAAGCTCGACCCGTTCGACGCCCAGGTGTCGCTGATCGTGGTCGGCGGTGAGCTGGCGGCCAACGGCAGCGGCCCGCTGTCCATCGACTCGCCGCTGAGTGTCGAGTTGTATCGCGTGTCGATGCTCGCACCGACCAAGTCCAGCGGCATCAGCTTCACCGGCATCCTTGGCGAGCGCCAGGATGAAATTCTCGACCTGCTGGTGCGCCAGCAGAAAGCCGTGCTGATCGACCCCGTCGAACGCCAGACCGAAATGCGGGACTGAGGATAATCTTATGCACCCACACTTGATCAAATTACTCAGCCTGTCGGCCCTGACCGCCGGCATTCTCGCGGCCAGCACCGGCGCGCGTGCCGATGAAGTTCAAGCGCCCAAGTTCAGCGCCGAACCGTGCTGCAGCCTGTGCCCGGCCGCCCACGATGCGAAGAACTACACCACCCGTTATCAGCAGAACTTCACCACGCTGGTGCAGGCCCAGGGCGACTGGCTGTTCCGTACGCAGGAAGACTTGCGCACCGAATTCGACACCACGCCCGCCGGCTACAAACGCATGAAGCAACTGCACGATGCGTTCAAGAGCAAAGGCGTGGAGCTGGTTGTCGTGTACCAGCCGACCCGTGGTCTGGTGAACCGCAACAAGCTCAACCCGGCGGAGAAAGCCAGCTTCGACTTCGACAAGGCGCTGAGAAACTACAAGACCATGCTCGGCCGTTTCGCGCAGATGGGCTACGTCGTTCCGGACCTGTCGCCGCTGACCAACGAGTCGTTGCCAGACACCCTGCCCGCCCACGATTTCTACTTCCGTGGCGACCAGCACTGGACCCCGTACGGTGCCCAGCGCACGGCGAAAATCGTCGCCGAGAAGGTCAAGCAATTGCCTGAATTCGCCGACATTCCCAAGCGTGAATTCGAGACCAAAAAGTCGGGGCGCATGGGCAAGACCGGAACATTGCACAACATGGCCGGTCAACTCTGTGGTACCAGCTACGCGATCCAGTACATGGACCAGTTCACCACCGAGCCGAAGGGCGAAGCGGGCGATGGCGACCTGTTCGGCGATTCCGGCAACCCGCAAATCACCCTCGTGGGTACCTCCCACAGTGGCAAGAACTACAACTTCGCCGGTTTCCTCGAAGAGGCCATCGGCGCCGACATTCTCAACGTGGCGTTCCCCGGCGGCGGCCTGGAAGGTTCGATGCTGCAGTACCTGGGCAGCGACGAATTCCAGAAGAACCCGCCGAAGATTCTCATCTGGGAATTCTCGCCGCTGTACCGCCTCGACCAGGAAACCATCTACCGCCAGATGATGGCGCTGCTGGACAACGGTTGCGAAGGCAAGGATGCACAGATGTCCGGCAGCGCCACGCTCAAGCCGGGCAAAAACGAGTTGATGGTCAACAGCAAGAACATGGACCTGCGCAACAGCAGCCACCAGGTCGACATCCGCTTCGCCGACACCTCGGTGAAAACCCTGCAAGCCACCCTCTGGTACATGAACGGCCGCCACGAGGACATCAAGATCGACAAACCGGAAACCTCCGAGACTGACGGGCGTTTCGCTTTCGAGTTGCGCACGGACGAAGACTGGGCCTCGCAAAACCTGCTGGCCGTTGAAGTCCAGGGCCCCGAAGCCGGTGCCGCGCCTCAGAAAGTCGAAGCGAAAATTTGCAAACGCAACGTATTCCCGGGTGCCGAGCAGCGTACTGCTTCGGTCGGGCAATGAGGTCTGCCATGCGCAATCCGAAATTATCAACACTGTTGGCACCGACGCTCCTGAGCCTGGCGATGTTCGCCGGGGCCACGCAAGCGGCGGCGCCACTGCGTCCACCCCAGGGCTATTTTGCGCCTGTGGATAAATTCAAGACGGGCGACAAGAGCGAAGGCTGCGATGCGATGCCGACGCCTTACACCGGCTCTTTGCAATTTCGCAGCAAGTACGAAGGTTCGGACAAGGCCCGCGCGACCCTGAACGTGCAGTCGGAAAAAGCCTTCCGCGACAGCACCGCCGACATCACCAAGATCGAGCGCGGCACCAGCAAGCGCGTGATGCAGTTCATGCGTGACGGTCGCCCGGAACAACTGGAATGCACGCTCAACTGGTTGACCGCCTGGGCCCAGGCCGACGCGTTGATGTCCAAGGACTTCAACCACACCGGCAAGTCGATGCGCAAATGGGCCCTGGGCAGCATGGCTTCGGCCTATATCCGCCTGAAGTTTTCCGACTCCCACCCGCTGGCCACCCATCAACAGCAAGCGCAGTTGATCGAAGCCTGGTTCAGCAAGATGGCCGACCAGGTGGTCAGCGACTGGGACAACCTGCCGCTCGAGCAGACCAACAACCACTCGTACTGGGCCGCCTGGTCGGTGATGGCCACGTCCGTCGCCACCAACCGCCGCGACCTGTTCGACTGGGCGGTGAAGGAATACAAGGTCGGCGCCAACCAGATCGACGCCGACGGCTACCTGCCCAACGAACTCAAGCGTCAGCAACGGGCCCTGGCCTACCACAACTACGCCCTGCCGCCGCTGGCGATGATCGCCAGTTTCGCCCAGGTCAACGGAGTGGACTTGCGTCAGGAAAACAACGGCGCACTCAAACGCCTGGGCGACCGCGTGCTGTCCGGGGTGAAAGACCCGGATGAGTTCGAGAAAAAGAACGGCAAGGAACAGGACATGACCGACCTCAAAGAGGACATGAAGTTCGCCTGGCTCGAACCGTACTGCTCGCTCTACACCTGCTCGCCCGAGGTGCTGGCGAAGAAACACAAGATGCAACCGTTCAAGACCTTCCGCCTCGGCGGCGACCTGACCAAGGTCTACGACCCGGCCAATGAAAAGGGCAATAAGGGATCCTAGACCAGACACAACCCCCTGTAGGAGCTGCCGAAGGCTGCGATCTTTTGATCTTGCTTTTAAAGATCAAGATCAAAAGATCGCAGCCTTCGGCAGCTCCTACAGAGTCAGCGTCTGGTGTGAGTTTTTTGTGTGTTGCCCTCCAGGTTTTCTTGGGGGGTTTGGGGGGGCCGTTGGCCCTTGACTGTTGGTTCAAACAAGGAGAGATCGGGATGGTTTTTTCGTCCAACGTGTTCCTGTTTTTGTTCTTGCCGATCTTCCTCGGCTTGTACTACCTGAGCGGGCAACGCTATCGCAATCTGCTGCTGCTGATTGCCAGTTACGTGTTCTACGCCTGGTGGCGTGTGGACTTCCTCGCACTGTTCGCCGGCGTCACGCTGTGGAACTACTGGATCGGCCTGAAAGTCGGTGCCGCCGGGGTCAAGACCAAACCGGCGCAGCGCTGGCTGCTGCTCGGTGTGGCCGTCGACCTGTGCATCCTCGGCTACTTCAAGTACGCCAACTTCGGCGTCGACAGCATCAACGCGATGATGACGTCGGTGGGCCTGGAGCCTTTCATCCTGACCCACGTGCTGCTGCCGATCGGGATCTCGTTCTACGTCTTCGAGTCCATCAGCTACATCATCGACGTCTACCGTGGCGACACTCCGGCGACCCGCAACCTGATCGACTTCGCGGCGTTCGTGGCGATCTTCCCGCACTTGATCGCCGGTCCCGTGTTGCGTTTTCGCGACCTGGCCGACCAGTTCAACAACCGCACCCACACCCTCGACAAGTTCTCCGAGGGCTGCACGCGGTTCATGCAGGGTTTCATCAAGAAAGTCTTCATCGCCGACACCCTCGCGGTGGTGGCCGACCATTGCTTCGCCCTGCAAAACCCGACCACGGGCGATGCCTGGCTCGGCGCCCTGGCGTACACCGCACAGCTGTATTTCGACTTCTCCGGCTACAGCGACATGGCCATCGGCCTGGGCTTGATGATGGGTTTCCGCTTCATGGAAAACTTCAAGCAGCCGTATGTCAGCCAGTCGATCACCGAGTTCTGGCGGCGCTGGCACATCAGCCTGTCGACCTGGCTGCGTGACTATCTGTACATCACCCTGGGCGGCAACCGCAAAGGCACGCTGATGACCTATCGCAACCTGTTCCTGACCATGCTGCTCGGTGGTCTGTGGCACGGCGCGAACATCACCTACATCGTCTGGGGTGCATGGCACGGCATGTGGCTGGCGATTGAAAAAGCCATCGGCCTGAATACTTCGCCACGCAGCTTCAACCCGATCCGCTGGGTGCTGACCTTCCTGCTGGTGGTGATGGGCTGGGTGATCTTCCGTGCGGAAAACCTGCATGTCGCCGGGCGCATGTACGGCGCGATGTTCAGCTTCAGCGACTGGTCGCTGTCGGAACTCAACCAGGCCAGCCTCACCGGCCTGCAAGTGGCGACGCTGATCGTGGCCTACGTGACCCTGGCGTTTTTCGGCCTGCGCGACTTCTACACCAATCAGCCTCCGGTGAAGACCAAGCCAGCTGTGAACGTCGACACCGACGGCCCGGCCGCTGCGACACCGGGAACCATCAAGGCCGTGCCTGGGGATAACCCGGCGAGCATCCACCAGCCTGGCTACACCGTCGGCGTCGAAGCCCAGGTGCAACCGGCCTACTGGACCGCTGACTGGTCGCGCTACGTGATGCGTGCGCTGGTGCTGCTGCTGTTCATCGCCTCGATTCTCAAACTCTCGGCGCAAAGCTTCTCGCCGTTCCTTTACTTCCAGTTCTGAGGGATCTGACCATGACCCGCTCATTACGCATCTTCTACATCGCGCTGTTCCTGGTGACCCTGCTGGTGCTCGGTCTGTGGTCGGTGCGCAGTTTCTTCGGCTTCAGCACCAACGCCGATGCGACGGTGCTCAACGGTCGCTGGACCAAGGCCGTGGAAACCCACTACGACGACGAGTTCCCGATCAAGCGCCTGGGCACCAATCTATGGGCCGCGCTGGATTTCAAACTGTTCAACGAAGGTCGTCCGGGCGTGGTGCTCGGTCGCGACCAGTGGTTGTACAGCGATGAAGAATTCCACCCGGTGGTCAACGAAGAGCTGAACCTGCAAGGCAACTACGCGCTGGTCGAAGGCGTGCGCCAGACCTTGAAAGAGAAAGGCGTGCAACTGGTGATGGCAGTGGTGCCAGCCAAGGTGCGCCTGTACCCGGAACATCTGGGTGAGGTGAAACCGGCGAGCATCCACGCCAACCTCTACAAGGACTTCCACCAGCGCCTGGCCGCCGACCGGATTCCGGCCCCAGACCTGCTCGGCCCGCTGCAACAGGCCAAGCAGAACGGCCAGCAAGTGTTCCTGCGCACCGACACCCACTGGACCCCGGAAGGCGCCGAGATCGCCGCCAACCGACTGGCCAGGACCATTGCCGACAAGTACCCGCTGAGCGGCGAACCGCAGCGCTTCGTCACCGAACCGGCCGAAACCGTCACCCACAAGGGCGACCTGCGTCTGTTCCTGCCACTGGACCCGCTGTTCGAAAACCTGATGCCAAAACAGGAGCAATTGCAAAAGCGCAATACGGTCGCCGCTGAAGATCAGCCCGCCGGCGGCGACGCGCTGTTCGCCAACACCGAAGTGCCGGTAGCCCTGATCGGTACCAGCTACAGCGCCAACCCCAACTGGAACTTCGTCGGAGCGCTCAAGCAGGCGCTGCACAGCGACGTGGTCAATTACGCCGAAGACGGCCACGGCCCGATTCTGCCGATGCTCAGCTACCTGAAAAGCGATGCCTTCAAGAACAGCCCGCCACAGGTGCTGATCTGGGAGTTCCCTGAACGATATCTGCCTGTGAACAACGAAATCGGCGACGCCGACCCGCAGTGGGTCGCAGAGCTTAAACAAGCCGGCGCCCGCCAACAAAACGTAGCTGCAAACACTAAATCCGAGACGCCCGATCGGGCGCAAAACTGAAAGAGAGGTACACCATGACTTTCACTACAACTCCTCGTCGTCTCGCTAAAAGCTTTGCTCTGGTTGCCGGCCTCAGCGTGCTGTCGGTACAGGCTTTCGCCGCTGGCGACGCCGCCCTGTACGGCCCGACCGCACCGAAAGGCTCGACCTTCGTGCGTATCTACAACGCCAGCAACGCCGAAGTCAGCGCCACCGTCGGCAGCACCAACCTGAGCGATGTCGCGCCACTGTCGAGCAGTGACTTCAGCTTCATGCCGGGCGGCGACTACAGCGCCAAGGTCGGCAGCCAAAGCCTGCCGGTGAAACTGGCCGGCGACCACTATTACACCCTGGTCAACAACGCCAGCGGCGCACCGCAACTGATCGAAGAGCCGCCGTTCAAGAACAAGCAGAAGTCCCTGGTCCGCGTACAAAACCTCAGCGACAAGGCGCTGACCCTGAAAACCGCCGATGGCAAGACCGACGTGGTCCCGAACGTTGCGCCCAAGGGTCGCGGCGAACGTGAAATCAACCCGGTGAAAGTCAGCCTGGCGCTTTATGACGGCACCACCAAAGTCGGCGACGTGAAACCGGTCGCCCTGGAACGCGGTGAAGCCGCGGTGCTGTACGTCACCGGCAGCGGCAGCAGCCTGTCGCCGGTCTGGGTGAAACGCCCGGTGTCGACGCGCTAAACAATTTGCCTGACTGACGCATCCCCCTGTGGGAGCGGGCTTGCTCGCGAAAGCGGTCTGACATTCAACATCAATGTCGACTGATCCATCGCCTTCGCGAGCAAGCCCGCTCCCACAAAGTATCTAGGCGTCAATCGGGCTACGAAACAAAAACAAGAGTGAAACGACAGAACGCAGTAGCTCTAACCAATCGATATTCCAGGAGTAACAACATGATTCCAGTGATCTTGTCAGGTGGTAGTGGCTCACGTCTTTGGCCGCTTTCCCGCAAACAATTCCCTAAACAGTTCCTGGCCCTGACCGGCGAACACACCCTGTTCCAGCAAACCCTGGAACGCCTGGTGTTCGAAGGCATGGACACGCCCATCGTGGTCTGCAACAAGGACCACCGCTTCATCGTCAACGAGCAATTAGCGGCGCGCAAACTGGAATCCCAGCGCATCCTGATGGAGCCGTTCGGTCGCAACACCGCGCCGGCCGTGGCCCTGACCGCGATGATGCTGGTCAATGAAGGTCGCGACGAACTGATGCTGGTATTGCCGGCCGACCACGTCCTGGAAGACCAGAAAGCCCTGCAACGCGCCCTGGCCCTGGCCACAGTCGCTGCCGAAAACGGTGAAATGGTGCTGTTCGGCGTACCGGCGACCAAGCCGGAAACCGGTTATGGCTACATCAAGTCGACCAACGACTCGCTGCTGCCCGAAGGCGTCAGCCGCGTCTCGCACTTTGTCGAAAAACCCGACGTGAAGCGCGCCACCGAGTTCGTCCAGTCCGGCGGTTACTTCTGGAACAGCGGCATGTTCCTGTTCCGCGCCAGCCGCTTCCTCGAAGAGCTGAAAAAGCACGATCCGGACATCTACGACACCTGCCTGCTGACCCTGGAGCGCAGCCACCAGGACGCCGACACCATCACCCTCGACGAAGCCACCTTCGCCTGCTGCCCGGACAATTCCATCGACTACTCGGTGATGGAAAAAACCCAACGCGCCTGCGTCGTGCCGCTGACCGCCGGCTGGAGCGATGTCGGTTGCTGGTCGTCGCTGTGGGAAGTCAATGCAAAAGACGCCAACGGCAACGTCACCAAAGGCGACGTGGTGATCCAGGACAGCAAAAACTGCATGATCCACGGCAACGGCAAACTGGTGTCAGTGATCGGCCTGGAAAACATCGTCGTGGTCGAAACCAAGGACGCCATGATGATCGTCCACAAGGACAAGGTCCAAGGCGTGAAACAGATGGTCAACACCCTCAACGAACAGGGCCGCAGCGAAACCCAGAACCACTTAGAAGTCTACCGTCCGTGGGGCTCCTACGACTCGGTGGACATGGGCGGCCGCTTCCAGGTCAAGCACATCTCGGTCAAACCGGGCGCTTGCCTGTCGCTGCAGATGCATCACCACCGTGCTGAACACTGGATCGTGGTCAGCGGCACCGCCGAGGTGACCTGTGACGAGAACGTGTTCCTGCTGACCGAGAACCAGTCGACTTACATTCCGATTGCTTCGGTGCATCGCCTGCGTAACCCGGGGAAGATTCCGTTGGAGATCATTGAGGTTCAATCCGGCAGCTATCTGGGTGAAGACGATATCGAGCGGTTTGAAGATATCTACGGGCGCTCGACGCCGGTTGAGCGTGGGGTTGCGGTGAAGACGATCGCGCAGTAACGCTCAGTAAAACAAGAAGCCCTCGTCCAGCCTGCTGCGTTCCCTATCCGCAGCGGGTGGTTCGGGGGCTTTTTTTGTACTGGTTTTTTGTAGTGCCTCGACTGGCCTCTTCGCGGGCAAGCCCGCTCCCACAGTGGACCGGGTGGAACACAACATTCGTGAACAACCAAAAAACCTGTGGGAGAGGGCTTGCCCGCGAAGGGGCCCCCACAGTCACCGCGAAAATCTCTCCCATCGCCAATCGCACCTACGCTTAGGTAGGATGCACTTCTCTGCTCCCGAGGTTTGCGCGTCATGTTCATCGGCGTCCTGCTGGTCATCACCTGGCTGATCCTGTTGCTGCGCTATCCGGCCAAGGCCTTGCCCGTATCCGTGGCCGCCGCCGTGGGGCTGGGGATCGTCGCGACCTGGGTCATCTGGATGGACCACCGCGAACTCAAGCAACTGCAACGCCTGGAGTTGCGCATCAGCTATGCGCCCGAGCACTGCCCGGCCGACCGACCGCTGAAACTGACGATGAACAATGGCAATGACGTGCCGCTGACCGAGCTGCGCTGGCGGATTGCGGCCTATGCTCCGGGCGATACGGTGAACCTGGCCGACAACCAATACACCGCCCCGCGTTATCGCGGCCCCGGCGAATTGCAGGCCGGTGGCAACTGGGAAGATTGCTTGCCGCTGCCGCCGTTGCGCCCTGGCTACCGGCCGGAAACCCTGGAGTTTCGCGCCGAGCGATTGCAGGGTAGTTTTTCCGACTGATCCCTCCCCCATTTTTTGCACAAGGAATGCGCCATGCCCGTTGCGTTGATTACCGGTTGCTCCAGCGGCATTGGCCGTGCCCTTGCCGATGCGTTCAAGGTCGCCGGCTATGAAGTCTGGGCCAGTGCCCGCAGGGCCGAAGATGTCGCGGCACTCACCGCTGCGGGTTTCACCGCCGTGCAACTGGATGTCAACGATGCCGTGGCACTCGAAACCTTGAGCGAGCGAATCAACCAGCAAACCGGCGGCCTCGATGTGCTGATCAACAATGCGGGTTATGGCGCCATGGGGCCGTTGCTCGATGGCGGCGTACCGGCCATGCAGCGCCAGTTCGAGACCAATGTGTTCGCCATCGTCGGCGTTACCCGCGCCTTGTTCCCGGTGCTGCGTCGGGCCAAGGGGCTGGTGGTGAATATCGGTAGCGTGTCCGGCGTACTGGTGACGCCATTCGCCGGCGCCTACTGCGCTTCGAAAGCTGCCGTACATGCCTTGAGCGACGCTTTGCGCATGGAACTGGCGCCATTCGGCGTGCGGGTCTTGGAGGTGCAGCCGGGGGCCATCGCTTCCAGCTTCGCCAAGAATGCCGGGCACGAAGCCGAGCAACTGATCAGTGAACAATCGCCGTGGTTTCCGTTGCGTGAAGGCATACGCGCCCGGGCCAGGGCTTCCCAGGACAGGCCGACCCCGGCCAGTGAGTTTGCCGCCGGATTGCTCAAGGCCGTGCAGCAAGCCAAACCGCCACGGCTGATCCGCCTGGGCAATGGCAGCCGCGCGTTGCCGCTGATGGCCAGTTTGCTGCCCAAGGGTTTGCTCGAGTCCGGGCTGATGAAGCGGTTCGGGTTGCGTGGGCAGCTCTGAGACCGCGTCGCCGCTATCGCGAGCAGGCTCGCTCCCACATTTGAAATGCGTTCCCCTGTGGGAGCGAGCCTGCTCGCGATGGCGCCGGAACAGACACTGCAAATTTCAGGAATGAGTTGATGACCGACTACACCGAATACTTCGACGAAGTGATCCAGGCCCACGTGGCCATCGAACAATGGCTGGCCGAGGAACGCGACGCGTCCGATCTCGAAAAACTGCTGACGCGTTTTTCGCCGCAGTTCTCCATGGTCTCGCCGCTCGGTCGGGTGCTGGATTTTGACGCGCTGAACGAACTGTTCACGCTGGCGGGCGGCAAGAAACTCGGGGTCCGCATTGAGCTCAGCGAGTTGCGTGGCATTGCGTTATACGACGGTGGCGCAACCGTGAGCTACCGCGAGCAACAGACCGATGCGACCGGGTTGCACTCGGATCGTCGTTCCACGGTTGTGTTCGAGAAGTTAGATGACAGGATTCTTTGGCGGCATTTGCAAGAGACCTTCTGCTGAACACGACGACGATCAACTGTAGGAGCGAGCCTGCTCGCGATGGACGTCAACGATAACGCGTGCATTCTGAATAAACGCGGCGTGCTCTGGTTCATCGCGAGCAGGCTCGCTCCTACAAGGTTTAAGCACCCTCGCCTTGCTTCACCACCACCGTACAGGTAATCCCCGCCGCCAACACCACACCCTCCGGCACTTCATCAATGTGAATGCGCACCGGTACCCGTTGCGCCAGGCGTACCCAGTTGAAGGTCGGGTTGACGTCGGCGATCAGTTCGCGGCTCTCCGGGTTGTCGCGGTCGTAGATGCCGCGCGAGATACTTTCCACGTGGCCCTTGAGCACTTCGCCGCTCATCAGTTGCATGTCGGCCTTATCACCGACGCGTACGTGGGGCAGCTTGGTTTCTTCGAAGAAGCCGTAGACCCAGAACGAGTTCATGTCGACCACAGCCATTTTCGCCTCGCCGATGCGCGCGTAGTCGCCGCGATGCACGTTGAGGTTGGTCACGTAGCCGTCTACCGCGGCGCGCACTTCAGTGCGTTTGAGGTTGAGTTCGGCGGCTTCCAGTTGCGCCTGGGCCTGCTGGTAATCAGCCAGGGCCGAGTCGGCGAGGTTACTGGCGTCGTCGCGGTTTTCCCGGGAGATCACCAGGTTGTCCATATCGGCGCGACGATGGGCGTTGACCTTGCGCATCTCCCAGGTCGCCTTGCGCGATGCCACCAGACTCTGCGCTTGCTTGACCGCCAGACGGTAGTGCTCGGGGTCGATCTGCATCAGCAAATCGCCTTTTTTCACCAGCTGGTTGTCGCGCACCGGCACGTCCACCACTTCGCCGGTGACGTCGGCGGCAACGTTGATGATGTCGGCACGCACGCGGCCGTCACGGGTCCACGGCGTGTTCATGTAGTGCTCCCACAGGGAGCGGCCGATCCACAACGCGAGGGCCAGCACCAGCAGGGTCGCGAGCAGGCTGAAAAACTTTTTCATCGGGGCATTCTCAGTGATAGAGAGTCAACGGTAGACAGTCAGCGCCATGGCGCCGAACAGACAGGTAAACAAACTCAGACGCAGCAGCGCCGGGTGCCAGAAGAAGCGGTACAGGTCGAACCCGGACAGAAACCGGTCCAGCGCCCAGGCCAGGGCCGCCGCGATGAAAAACATCAGGGTCATGGTCGGCATGTACACGCCGTGGAAGGCGATTTCACGAGACATGTTCTAGTCCTTTTGGCTGGCTGCTTGTGAAGGCCGCGAGCGGTGATTGCGGATCGAGCAGCGAGGTGCGGATGAAGTGCAGGTAGCTCTTCACCCGGCGCAACGCCGAGGTATCGAAATGCGGGGCGAAAGGTTCGTCGGTGGACTGCACACGACTGATCGCGTGATCGACCGCGATCAGCGCGCGTTCGAGGTTGCTGCTGTTCGGTTGCAAAAACAGCCGCACCAGCGCACGCCCCATCACCCGGATCGCCTGGCGCCATGGCTGGGATTCGGCATAGGCCGGGTGCACCGGCAGAATCGCCTGTTCCTTGCGCAATTCGATGATCGCGTGGCCGACTTCCAGCACCACGAACATCCAGCGCAGCAAGTCCCGCTGCACCTGCGGTTGGCCCGCCGCGAAGCCGTAGGCCTGATGCACCAGGTCGCGGGTGCGGCTTTCGAAACTCGACGCCAGGCCCTTGAGCTTGCCGCTGATGGCGTATACCACCTGACCGCGCAGGTCCTGCTCCAGGCGACGCCACAACCAGCGGCTGTTGGGCGGCAGAATGATCGCCCCGGCCGCTGCGCACACCAGCATGCCCAGCACCATGGCGATGTAGTCGTTGATGAAGGTGTAGGGGTTGTAGACCGTGAGGTTGTCCGGCACTGAACCTGTGCTGAAGAAGATCAGCAAGCCCAGGCCGACGCCCACGTATTGCGGCCGCGAGGTGAGGAACGAGCCGAGTACGATCACCGGTGCGAGCATCACGCACAGCAACGGAAATCCGTCGATCCACGGAAAAATGAAAAACATCTCGACAAAGCCAATCAGCGCCCCGAGCAATGTCCCGCACGCCATCTGAAAGGCCATGCGCTTGGGGTTCGGGGTGGCGGCGGACAGGCCCACGGTCGCGGCGGCAATCAGGGTCATGGTCGCACCGCTCGGCCAGGCGGTTGCCACCCAAAAGCTGCCCAATACCACCAGAATGAATGCCGCGCGTATCCCCGATGCCGCCGCTGCCATCCAGTTGGTTTGCGGGGTGAACGGCTCGTCCCAGCGCTCCCGTTCGTGACTGTGATCAGCCAGCGACGCGTGGGTCTGTGCATAACTGTGCAAGTCGTCGACAAAGCGATAGAGCAGTTCGTAGGCGGTGTGGAAATCCAGTTGCCCGGCCTCGCTCGGGTTGTTCTGCTGGAACGTCGCCCGCAAACAGCGCACCCGCGCCGGCAACCCTTCCTTGTAGGCGCTCAGCACCGTGACCAGACGCGCTGCATCGGCGCTGGTCAGGGCACGCCCACTGAAGCCGTCGAGCAGCTCGGCGAGGTCCTGCAAGCCGGGTTTGATCGCCTCCACCACCTGGTCTGCCGCGCTGCTGCGCAGGCGTTCGAGCAACTGGTGCAAGGCGTTGAAGCGCGTGGTAATGCCCATGAATTCGCTGTTCAGGCGACTGAGCCGGCCATTGCGTCGACGCATGTGCGGGTCTTCGAAAACAGTGACGCTACGCAAACCTTCCAGACCCACGGCTTCGGCGATGAAACGCACGTTGCCGGCCTCGAACGCCTCGCGCTGACTGCGACCGCGCAAGCCGTCGGTGACGAACAGGGCGAACACGCCGAAGCGCTGGTACAAGGCATTGCGCATCGCCGCGCTGGCCGATTGCGGCAGGATCGCCGCACTGACCAGGGTCGAACAGAGAATGCCCAACGAGATCTCCAGCACTCGCCAGACCGCCGCCATGAACGCGCCATCCGGATGGGCCAGCGCGGGCAAGCCGACCATCGCGGCGGTGTACCCGGCGAGGACAAATCCATAGGCGCGAAAGTTGCGGCAGCGCGCGGCACCGGCCGTGCAGATACCGACCCAGATCGCCAGCGAACCGAGGAACAGCTCAGTGTTCTGCGCAAACAGGGCGATCAGCGCGACCATCACCGCCGACCCGGCCAGGGTGCCGAGAAACCGATAGAAACTCTTGGCGAACACCTGGCCGCTCTGCGGCTGCATGACGATGAACACGGTGATCATCGCCGTGCGCGGTTGCGGCAGCTCCAGGCGCATGGCCAGCCAAAGCGTCAGGAATGCCGCGAACAGCACCTTGAAGATGTAGACCCAGGTCACGCCATCGCTGCGTGCCCAGTCGAAGAAACCCCGGCGCCATTCAAGGGAGTACAGCCAGCGCAAGGGTGCGGGCAAGGGAGTCATCAAATCCTGCTCAATAAATTCCAGTGAAAACCGGAACCTGTGGGAGCGAGCCTGCTCGCGAAGAGGGAGTGTCAGGCAGCATAAATGTCGTCTGAAACTCCGCCTTCGCGAGCAAGCCCGCTCCCACAGGTTTTGTGTTCAACGCAAAAGGCTCGGGGTTTTCGGCACTTGAGTCTGTTCGGCATTCGGCACGTCGCTGCCGGCACCGAGACCACCGCCCAACGCCGTCACCAATTGCGCATGGGCACTCAATCGCGCTGCCTGGACCTGCTGCTGCACTTGCTGCTGCTTGAACAGCAGAGTCTGGGCGTTGAGCACGTTGAGGTAGTCGGTCAGGCCACGCTGGTAGGCGATCATCGCGATGTCGTAGGTCTTCTGCGCGGTGGCCACCGACTCGGCGGCGAACGCCTGCTGCTTGTCCATGGACTCGCGGCGGATCAACTGGTCGGAGATGTTTTTCAGGGCATTGACCAGCGTCTGGTTGTACTTGGCCACGGCGATGTCATACCCGGCCGAGGCTTCGCCCAACTCGGCACGCAAACGCCCGCCATCGAAAATCGGCAACGAAATCGCCGGACCCACGCTGTAGTTGAGCTTCTTGCCGGTCAGGAACTCCAGGGCCCCGCCGCCGGTGGCCATATAGCCGAGGCTGCCGACCAGGTCGACGTTGGGATAAAACCCGGCATGGGCGACATCGATGCCCCGCGCCTGCGCCGCCACTTGCCAGCGACTGGCGACCACGTCCGGGCGCTGGCCGAGCAATTGCGCCGGCAGCGACGACGGCAATTTCAGTGGCGCCCCCAGCGACAGCGTTGGCCGCTGCAGCTGCGCGCCGTCACCCGGACCCTTGCCGGCGAGGGCGGCGAGCTGGTTGCGACTCAAGGCGATTTCTTCGTCGAGGGCATCGAGCTGGCGATGGGTTTCCGGCAACGGCGTCTCGGCCTGGCTGACTTCGAAATGGGTGCCGATGCCGCCCTTCAAACGCTTCTGCGCCAGCTCAAGAATCTGCTGTTGCTGCCTCAAGGTCGCATCAACGATGTCCCGTTGCGCGTAATGCAGCGAGAGTTCGATGTAGACGCGCACGATGTTGTCCTGCAACTCGAGCTGGGCCTGTCGCGCTTCGGCGACGGTCATGTGCGCCATGTCCACGGCGCGCTCGGTGGCATTGCTTTCACGGCCCCAGAGGTCGAGGGCATAACTGAAACCCAGGGCCGCGTTGTTGTCCCAAGTGGTGCTGTTGGCCAGCTCGCCGGGGCCATAGAACGGGTCGGTAGGCCAGTTGTGGCGCTTGAGGGTGGACTCGCCATTGATCTGCAGCGACTCGGCTGCTTCGGCCACACCAGCCATGGACTTGGCCTGACGCACCCGCGCGGCGGCCATGGCCAGGCTCGGGCTGCCTTGCAGGGCGAGGTCGATCCAGCGGTTCAGTTGGGGGTCGCCATAGGCTTGCCACCATTGCGTGGTGGGCCAATTCGCATCTTGTGCGGCGCTCTGGATTGCTTCGTCGGTGGCCAGTGAATTGGCCTCCAGCGCCTCGCCCTGCGGGGTAATACCTCCGGTTCCGATGCAGCCGCTGATTGCCAGGGTTAAAGCCAAAAAACTGAGCGGCTTAAGCGCTCTGCTGATGCGACGCGGCACTGCTGCGATTTCCTGAAAATAGGGGGAGGCATGAGATTTTCTGGAAACCGGAGATCCGCTTTTGTGGGAGCGGGCTTGCTCGCGAAAGCGGTCTGTCAGTCAACATCTCTGTTGAATGTGATGCCCTCTTCGCGAGCAAGCCCGCTCCCACAGGTTGTGCGGTGGGTCCAGCTCCGGTTGCCCAGTTGCGCAATTCTAGGGGGCGGCCTGAATGGCGATAAGCTGGGATTCCTGTGAATCTTTGTTACCGTTAACGAGATAATCCGCAAGTCGATCTTTAGTCGCCTGTAAATAAACAGAAACTTCGTGTCACAATTTGTCATTCGACGAGAGAGCACCCCATGGACACTTTGCAAAACATGCGCGCCTTCAGTTACGTGGCCGAAGCCGGCAGCTTCACCGCCGCCGCCGTGCAACTGGACACCACCACGGCCAACGTCTCGCGCGCGGTCTCCAACCTGGAAGCCCACCTGCAAACCCGCCTGCTCAACCGAACGACCCGCCGCATCGCCCTGACCGAAGCCGGCAAGCGTTACCTGTTGCGCTGCGAACAGATCCTGGCCTACGTCGAAGAAGCCGAAGCCGAGGCCAGCGACGCCCACGCCCGCCCGGCCGGGCAACTGAAAGTGCACACCATGACCGGCATCGGCCAGCACTTCGTGATCGACGCCATTGCCCGCTACCGCAAGACCCACCCGGACGTAACCTTCGACCTGACCATGGCCAACCGCGTGCCGGACCTGCTCGACGAGGGTTACGACGTGTCCATCGTCCTCGCCCGCGAACTGCCGGATTCGGGTTTCGTCTCCCAGCGCCTGGGCATCACCTACAGCATCGTTTGCGCCTCGCCGGCCTACGTCAAAGCCAACGGCTGCGCACAGAAACCCAGCGACCTGCTCAACCACGCCTGCCTGCGCCTGGTCAGCCCGGTGATCCCGCTGGAAAAATGGGCCTTCGACGGTCCTGACGGCCAGGAAATGGTGACCATCAACAGCTCACCGTTTCTGGTGAATTCCGCCGACGCGATGAAATCCGCGATCATCAGCGGCATGGGCGTTGGCGTCCTGCCGCTGTACGCCGCCATTGAAGGCCTGCGCAACGGCACGCTGGTGCGGGTGATGCCCAAATACCGCTCGCAGGAACTGAACTTGTATGCGATCTACCCTTCGCGCCAGTACCTGGATGCGAAGATCAAGACCTGGGTCGAGTATTTGCGCGGATCGTTGCCGGAGTTGCTGGCAGCGCATCAGGCGGAACTGGCGGCTTATGAATTGAGCGGGAGTCTGGGTGGGGTCCGGGTGGCGAACTGAGCCACGGTTTTATGCTGTAGGCGCTGCATACATCCGAAAGTGATGGGGCGGTTGGCAGGACGCCTTCGCGGGCAAGCCCGCTCCCACAGGGATCAAGTACATCTACAAAAGCCAGGTCGGCTGTCAGGCCGCCAAGTCCCCCCAAACTGACAGTGCCGTCAGTTAGCCGTCACCCTCCTGACCGCCAAACAGGTTTATAAAGGAAACTACCCTTCGACCAAAAACCCAGCCCCGGCGCCCCACTCGCATGCGAACCCAGAAAAAACCCGCCCTGCTCGTCGCCCTTCTGATCGTCCTGGCAGCGCTGGGCCTGTGGTATGCCACCCAACCGGTCAAGACCAAACTCGCCACCCCCACCGCCATCCCGGTGCGCGTGGTCGCCGTCGTCGAAAAAGACGTGCCACGCTACGTCAGCGGCATCGGTTCGGTGCTGTCCCTGCACAGCGTCGTGGTCCGCCCGCAAATCGACGGCATCCTCACCAAAATCATGGTCAAGGAAGGCCAACTGGTGAAAAAAGACGACCTGCTGGCCACCATCGACGACCGCTCGATCCGCGCCAGCCTCGACCAGGCCCGGGCACAGCTGGGCGAAAGCCAGGCGCAGCTGCAAGTGGCACTGGTCAACCTTAAGCGCTACAAACTGCTGAGCGTTGACGACGGCGTTTCCAAGCAGACCTACGACCAGCAACAGGCGCTGGTGAACCAACTCAAAGCCACCGCCCAAGGCAATCAGGCGTCAATCGACGCAGCTCAGGTACAACTTTCCTACACACAGATTCGCTCCCCAGTGACCGGTCGCGTCGGCATTCGCACCGTGGATGAAGGCAACTTCCTGCGCATGACCGACACCCAGGGCCTGTTCACCGTGACCCAGATCGACCCGATCGCCGTGGAGTTCTCCTTGCCGCAGCAAATGCTGCCGACCTTGCAGGGCCTGATCAACGACCCACAGCACGCCCGGGTCAAGGCCTACATCGGAGCTGACACCGACGGTGAAACCGGCAACCTGCTCGGCGAAGGTCACCTGACCCTGATCGACAACCAGATCAATGCCAACACTGGCACCATCCGCGCCAAGGCCGAGTTCGACAATCCGGGGCAGAAGCTGTGGCCGGGTCTGCTGGTGACGGTAAAGATTCAGACAGCCCTGGATAAGGATGCACTGGTGGTGCCGCCGACGGTCGTACAACGCGGCCTCGACCAACACTTCGTGTACCGGGTCAATGGCGACAAGGTCGAAGCCGTCCAGGTGCAAATGGTCTATCAAGGCAGCGGCCAGGACATCATCAAGGGTGTGAAACCGGGGGATGTACTGGTCAGCGATGGTCAGTCGCGGCTCAAACCGGGGTCGACGGTGCAGCTGATGACCGAGCCGCCGCAAGTGGTGCAATCGGAGGCGGCACAATGAAGGGTCACGGTTCGGTATCCGCCTGGTGCATCGACCACCCGGTGGCCACGGTCCTGCTGACGTTCGCCCTGGTGCTGCTCGGCGTCATCGCGTTTCCGCGCCTGCCGGTAGCGCCGTTGCCGGAGGCAGAATTCCCGACCATCCAGGTGGCCGCGCAATTGCCCGGCGCCAGCCCGGAAACCATGGCGTCCTCGGTGGCCACGCCCCTTGAGGTGCAATTCAGTGCCATTCCCGGCGTGACCCAGATGACCTCGAGCAGTGCACTGGGCTCGACCATCCTGACCCTGCAATTCACCCTCGACAAGAGCATCGACACCGCCGCCCAGGAAGTGCAGGCGGCGATCAATACGGCCGCGGGCAAGCTGCCCAAGGACATGCCGAACCTGCCGACCTGGCGCAAGGTCAACCCGGCCGACAGTCCGGTGCTGATCCTCAGCGTCAACTCCTCGCTGATGCCCGGCCCGGAGCTCAGCGACCTGACGGAAACCCTGTTGTCCCGTCAGCTCAGTCAGGTCGACGGCGTAGGCCAGGTCGCCATCACCGGTCAGCAGCGTCCGGCGATTCGCGTCCAGGTTTCGGCGGACAAACTCGCCGCCATCGGCCTGACCCTTGCCGACATCCGCCTGGCGATCCAGCAGACCAGCCTCAACCTGGCCAAGGGTGCGCTGTACGGGGAGTCGAGCATCTCGACCCTGTCCACCAACGACCAGTTGTTCCACCCGGAGGACTACAGCCAGCTGATTGTTTCCTACAAGGACGGCGCGCCGGTTCATCTGCGCGATGTCGCCAAAGTCGTCAACGGTTCGGAAGATGCCTACGTCCAGGCTTGGGCGGGTTCGCAACCGGGGATGAACCTGGTGATTTTCCGTCAACCGGGGGCCAACATCGTCGAAACCGTGGACCGCATCCAGGCCGCCTTGCCAGCGCTGGAAGCGATGCTCCCCGCCTCGGTGCAGGTCAAGGTGCTGATCGACCGGACCCAGACCATTCGCGCGTCTCTGCATGAAGTGGAAATCACCCTGCTGATCGCGATCATGCTGGTGGTGGCGGTGATGGCGCTGTTCCTGCGCCAGTTGTCGGCGACCCTGATTGTGTCGGCGGTGCTGGGGGTTTCGCTGGTCGCCAGTTTTGCGCTGATGTACGTCATGGGCTTCAGCCTGAACAACCTGACGCTGGTGGCGATCGTGGTGGCCGTGGGCTTTGTGGTCGACGATGCGATCGTGGTGGTGGAAAACATTCACCGGCACCTGGAGGCCGGCGACGGCATGCGCGAAGCGGCGATCAAGGGCGCGGGCGAGATTGGTTTCACCGTGGTGTCGATCAGCTTTTCGCTGGTGGCAGCGTTCATTCCGTTGCTGTTCATGGGAGGCGTGGTCGGGCGACTGTTCAAGGAGTTCGCCCTGACCGCCACCTCGACCATCTTGATTTCGGTGGTGGTGTCGCTGACCCTGGCGCCAACCCTGGCCGCGCTGTTCATGCGCGCACCAGTGCATCATGCCCACGACAAACCGGGCTTTGGTGAGCGTCTGTTGGCCTGGTACGAAAAAGGCCTGCGCCGCGCCCTCGCCCATCAGCGCTTGATGATCGGCGTATTCTGCCTGTCACTGGGTCTGGCCGTGGCCGGTTACATCTTCATTCCTAAAGGCTTCTTCCCGATCCAGGACACCGGCTTCGTCCTCGGCACCACCGAAGCCGCTGCTGACATTTCCTACGGCGACATGGTGAAAAAACACCTCGCCATGGCAGAAATCGTCGCCGCCGACCCTGCCGTGGAAACGTTCTCGCATTCGGTCGGTGTCTCCGGCAGCAACCAGACCATCGCCAACGGCCGGTTCTGGATCACCCTGAAAAAACGCAGCGACCGCGATGTCTCGGCCAGTCAGTTCATCGACCGGATTCGTCCGCAACTGATGAAAGTGCCGGGCATCGTCCTGTACCTGCGCGCCGGCCAGGACATCAACCTCAGTTCAGGCCCGAGCCGCGCCCAGTATCAATATGTGCTCAAGAGCAACGATGGTCCGACCCTGAGCACCTGGACCCAGCGCCTGACGGAAAAACTGCGCGCCAACCCGGCCTTCCGCGATATTTCCAACGATTTGCAACTGGGTGGCAGCATCACCCACATCAGCATCGACCGCAGCGCCGCAGCGCGTTTCGGCCTGACCGCCAGCGACGTCGACGAAGCCCTGTACGATGCCTTCGGCCAGCGCCAGATCAATGAATTCCAGACCCAGGTCAACCAGTACAACGTGATCCTGGAGCTGGACACCCAGCAACGCGGCAAGGCCGAAAGCCTCAACTATTTCTACCTGCGCTCGCCCCTGAGCGGGGAAATGGTACCGCTGTCGGCCCTGGCCAGGTTCGATGCGCCCACCATCGGCCCACTGTCCATCGCCCATGACGGCATGTTCCCGGCCGCCAACCTGTCGTTCAACCTGGCACCCGGCGTGGCGTTGGGCGATGCGGTGATCATGCTCGACCAGGCCAAGGCCGACATCGGCATGCCAACCGCCATCAGCGGTAATTTCCAGGGCGCGGCCCAGGCGTTCCAGAGTTCGCTGGCCAGCCAGCCGTGGCTGATCCTGGCAGCGTTGGTGGCGGTGTACATCATTCTCGGCGTGCTCTACGAGAGCTTCGTGCACCCGCTGACGATCATTTCGACCTTGCCTTCGGCGGGCCTCGGCGCAGTGATCATGCTGTGGATCTGCGGTCAGGACTTTTCGATCATGGCCTTGATCGGCCTGGTGCTGCTGATCGGTATCGTCAAGAAAAACGGCATCCTGATGATCGACTTCGCCCTCGAAGCGCAGCGCAATGGCGGACTGTCGCCTGAAGAAGCGATCTTCAAGGCCTGCATCACGCGGTTCCGGCCGATCATCATGACCACCCTCGCCGCGCTGCTCGGCGCCCTGCCGCTGATGCTTGGCTACGGCACCGGCGCCGAGTTGCGCCAACCTCTGGGGATCGCGGTAGTCGGCGGCTTGCTGGTGAGCCAGGCGCTGACGTTGTTCACCACGCCGGTCATATACTTGTGGCTGGAGCGGTTATTTCATAGGGCTAAACCTTCGCCAGTACCCGCGCTGGCGACCACAGACTGAGGCGGGGTCATGCGCGTCCTGATTATCGAAGACGAAGAGAAAACCGCGGACTATCTGCACCGCGGCCTGACGGAACAGGGTTACACCGTGGACCTGGCGCGGGATGGGGTCGAAGGCCTGCATCTGGCGCTGGAGAGCGACTACGCCGTGATCGTCCTCGACGTGATGTTGCCGGGCCTCGACGGCTTCGGCGTGTTGCGCGCCTTGCGTGCGCGCAAGCAGACCCCGGTGATCATGCTCACCGCCCGCGAACGTGTGGAAGATCGCATCAGGGGCCTGCGTGACGGCGCCGATGATTACCTGGGCAAACCGTTTTCCTTCCTTGAACTGGTGGCACGCCTGCAAGCGTTGACCCGGCGCAGCGGTGGCCATGAACCGGTGCAAGTGAGCATCGCCGACCTGTGGATAGATTTGATCAGCCGTAAGGCGACCCGGGGTGGCACACGGCTGGACCTGACCGCCAAGGAGTTCTCGCTGCTCAGCGTATTGGCCCGGCGCCAGGGTGAAATCCTCTCGAAAACCGCCATTGCCGAGATGGTCTGGGACATCAATTTCGACAGCGACGCCAACGTCGTCGAAGTCGCGATCAAACGCCTGCGGGCCAAGCTCGACGGCCCCTTCGAAGAGAAACTGCTGCACACCATTCGCGGCATGGGTTATGTGCTGGAGAGCCGTGGTGTCCAGTAACAGCATCGCCTTGCGCCTGAGCGGGATGTTCACGCTGGTGGCGCTGCTGGTGTTCCTGTTGATCGGCTGGGCCTTGTACCAGCAGGTCGACAAAGGCCTGGGCCTGTTGCCCGAAGCCGAGCTGGACGCGCGCTACAGCGTGCTCGAATCCACGGTCGGCCGTTACGGCACGCCTGAGCATTGGGTGAAGATCAACAACAAGCTCAACCTGCTGAGCGAAGAAGACAAGCGCATCAGCTTCTGGATCATCAGCGGCGATCCGCACTACGAATACGGCAACCTGACCCCACAGGTCCGCGCCTTTGCCCAAGGGCCGCTGGGCACGCGGGACATGCAACTGGCGGATCACCCCTATCCGCTGAAAGTGCTGGTCAGCGAGTTCCCGGCCAAGGACCAGCGCCCACCGCTGCGCTTCATGATCGCCATCGACACCGAGACGTTTTTCCATACCCAGCATCAACTGCTGATCGCGCTGATCAGCCTGGCGATTGTCGGCGTGCTGCTGGCCTCGGCACTGGGTTATTGGGTGGCGCGGATCGGCCTCAAGCCGCTGATCAAACTGTCCCAGGAAGCCCGGCGCCTGGCTCCGCCGTTGCGCTCGGGACGCTTGCGATTGTCACCGTTGCCGCCGGAACTCGATCAGTTCGTCAGCTCGTTCAACTCGACTCTGGAACGGGTCGAGCAGGCCTACTCACGCCTTGAATCGTTCAATGCCGACGTCGCCCATGAACTGCGCTCGCCACTGACCAACCTGATCGGCCAGACCCAGGTCGCCTTGACCCGCGGACGCTCCGCCGAGCATTACTTCGAAGTGCTGCAATCGAATCTCGAAGAGCTTGAGCGACTGCGTTCGATCATCAACGACATGCTGTTCCTGGCCAGTGCCGATCAGGGCAGCAAGGCAACCAGACTGACGTCCACGTCGCTGGCCGATGAGGTGGCCACGACCCTGGAATACCTGGACTTCATTCTCGAGGACGCCCAGGTCCAGGTAGAGGTCAGTGGTGACGCGCAAGTGAGCATCGAGATCGCCCATCTGCGCCGGGCGTTGATCAATCTGCTGAACAACGCGGTGCAGCACACCGCGCCCGGTCAGGTGATTGAAGTGCACATTGAAACCGCAGAACATCAGGTCAGCATCGGCGTCGCCAACCCCGGCTCTCCGATTGCCCGTGAACACCTGCCACGACTGTTCGAGCGTTTCTACCGGGTCGATGCCTCGCGCAGCAACAGCGGCCACAACCATGGCCTTGGGCTGGCCATCGTCAAGGCGATTGCGTTGATGCATGGCGGCGATGTGTTCGTGCGCAGTGACCATGGGATGAATACGTTCGGGATTCATCTTCCTGTCTGACCCCCTCTTCCTTTGTGGGAGCGAGCTTGCTCGCGATGCAAGCGACTCGGTGCAACTTCTGAACCGAGATGATGCTATCGCGAGCAAGCTCGCTCCCACATTGGTTCCGGGTTGAACACAAGTGTGCGACCAACCAACTGTTGCCATAACAGCAACAGTCCTTTCATGAATCCGCTCTTTTTCCCCTCGCCCAAGATCCTTATCTTTGCCCGCACCAAACAGCACTTGCCAAGCAAGAAGGTTTTAAAGATGTCCAACAGTATGGGTATTGCCAGCGCTTTCGTTTTGTCCTCTTTGTTCCTGTCGCCATTGGCGATGGCGGAAGAATCGCAGACTTTCGTCGCACATAACGCCGCACGCGCTGCAGCGTTCCAAGAGCAGCAGATCGAGATGACGGCCAAGGCTGCGCAAGACGCCCAAGCCCCGCAAGCCTCGACCACTCAGGCCCTGCCACAGGTCGAGAAGGACAGCTGATCCGCACCGTTCACTGCCGTTTCCCTCGACACTTTTCCTCGGCTCTTCCCTTTGAAAAGTTGTCTGCAAAGCCGCTGCTTTCAGCGGCTTTTTTTATCGCGGCGAGTCAACTTTCATTGCAATTTTCGCAACGACAAGCCCTGATGCCCACGCCATTGATCAATCGCTAGAGCAACAGGCACGATTCACCCGGCTGCTACGTTAATGCAACTACGCTTACAGCGTCCCTTTAGCAGACGTCAGCCCTATGACCGCAAGCCGCACCCCACATTTTCAAGGCCCGTCCGGGCGACCCGAGATCATGGTGATCTTCGGCAGCACCCTGACGGTCATCTCGATCCTGTGCATCGTCACTTTTCTGCTGATCCGCGAACACGCCAACGCCCAGCAGACCGCCACACGCAGCGCGACCACCATTGCGCAACTGATCGATGCCGATGTCCTGCGTACGGTCGAGCTCTATGACCTGACCTTGCAGGGCCTGATCGCCGCCGCCCAACGGGACGACCTGAAACAGGTTTCGCCGCAGATTCGTCATCTGGCGCTGTTCGACCGCTCCACCACCGCGCGCTACAAGGGCGACATCCTCCTGCTGGACAAGCACGGCGACGTGCTGGCCGACTCATCGTTGATCGAACCGAAACCGGGTAACTTCGCTGACCGCGATTATTTCCTGGCCCATGTCTTCAATCGTGACACCGGCATGTTTATCAGCCGACCGTTCAAGCCTCGCTGTGACTGCGATGACAGCGACCAATGGCGCATCAGTTTCAGCCGGCGCATTTCCTCGCCCACGGGTGAGTTTCTGGGGGTCGCGGTCGCCTCGATGCGCATGAGCTACTTCGACCAGTTGTTCAACAGCCTCGACATCGGCACCGGCAGCACGCTGGGCATCATCGACAATGACGGGATCCTCCTGGCGCAGAAGCCGTACCGGGAACCCAACTCCATCGGCAAAAGCTTCTCCAGCCGCCCCAACGTCATACGCATGCTGCAGGAGCGCAATGGCACCTTCGAAAGCGTGTCGAGCGTCGACCATCAACGGCGCTTGTACACCTTTACCCGGGTTGGCAACCTGCCGCTGACTGTCATCGTGGCCCTTTCTCTGGATGAGGTGTTCGCCACCTGGAACCGTACGGCCTATGTGATCAGCGGTGCTACCGGGGTTTTGTGCATCGGATTGCTGTGGTTGACCTGGCTGCTCTGCCGCGAGTTGCGCCTGCGCCAGATCGCCGAGCAGGAATTGTCGCAACTGGCGGCCACCGATGCCTTGACCGGCGTGGCCAACCGCCGATCCCTTGATCAGACCCTGCGCCATGAATGGTTTCGCGCTCAGCGCAGTGGCAAGTCGTTGTCGTTGCTGATGATCGATGCCGATCACTTCAAGGCCTTCAATGACCGGCACGGACATCAGGCCGGCGACGAAGCGTTACGGGCATTGGCCGAAGTCATCAGCGCCAATGTCCACCGCCCCACAGACCTGGTGGCGCGCTACGGGGGCGAAGAGTTTTCGGTGGTCCTGGCTGAAACAGGCAATGACGGTGCACGGCAGATTGCCGAACATATTCGTGAGGCTGTGCAAAAACTGCCACTGGTCGACGCCGGTGAGCAACCGATGAGCGTGAGCATCGGTATTGCCACCTGGACGGCGGCCAGCGAAATCACTTTGGAACAGTTGCTGTTCAGCGCGGACAAGGCGCTGTATCAGGCCAAGGAGAGGGGGCGTAACCGGGTTGTTTGTGCCGAATAGGATTTTCATTGGATGGGAGGACGCCATCGCGAGCAAGCTCGCTCCCACAGGGGAATGCAATCAACTGTGGGAGCGAGCTTGCTCGCGATGAGGCCAGCCCAGGCACTACAAACTTCGGGCATAAAAAAAGGCCACCCGAAGGCAGCCTTTAAAAAACTAGAGAGGTTTTTTGCTCACACGGCCGCAACCGGGCGCATGTAAGAGATCGGTGCAGTGCTGGCGTCTTCGAACGTCACGACTTCCCAGGCATCTGTCTGCTCAATCAACTTGCGCAGCAGCTGGTTGTTCAGTGCGTGGCCGGACTTGAAGCCCTTGAACTCACCAATCAGGCTATTGCCCAGCAGGTAGAGGTCACCAATTGCATCGAGAATCTTGTGCTTCACGAATTCGTCTTCATAACGAAGGCCGTCTTCGTTCAGTACGCCATCGGCGTCGACCACAATAGCGTTTTCAACACTGCCGCCGAGTGCGAGGTTGTGCTTGCGCAGGTACTCGATGTCACTCATGAATCCAAAGGTACGGGCGCGGCTGACTTCTTTTACGAACGAAGTGCTGGAAAAATCCACGCTTGCACTTTGGGTGCGGTCACGGAAAACCGGGTGATCGAAATCGATCTCGAAGCTCACTTTGAACCCTTCGAAAGGGACGAAAGTAGCGCGCTTGTCGCCATCTTCCACTGTCACTTCACGCAGGATGCGGATGAACTTCTTGGCGGCGTCCTGTTCTTCCAGGCCAGCCGATTGAATCAGGAATACGAAAGGTCCGGCGCTACCATCCATGATCGGGACTTCGGACGCGGAGAGCTCGACGTAGGCGTTATCGATGCCCAGGCCTGCCATGGCCGAGAGCAAGTGCTCTACCGTGTCCACTTTGACGTCACCGTTAACGAGCGTGGTCGACATAGTGGTTTCACCGACGTTTTCCGCGCGGGCAGGAATCTGCACCACGGGATCGAGGTCGGCGCGACAAAACACAATGCCGGTGTCGACAGGCGCTGGCTTGAGGGTCAGATAGACCTTCTCCCCGGAGTGCAGGCCGACACCTGTGGCACGGATAATATTCTTCAGGGTGCGTTGTTTAATCATGGCATGGGCCGCTTCAGCGCAAATTGCGAACTGGTATCAACAAAGGCTGGCGATGATAGCAGACCACGCCTTTGCTGAACACCAATCACCTTCATAGCCCTGATACATTTCATCAATCGGCCTGACGACGCAGGAAAGCCGGGATGTCCAGGTAGTCCAGGTCATCTTGCGGATTCATCTTCGCGGCAGTCGCAGCACCGGCCTGGGCCTGGTTGCGCATGACGGTCGGACGGTCCAGGTCACGGTAGTTCACCGCTGGAGCTTCCTGACGAACAGGGGCCTGTTGTTGTGGCTGTGCAGCCATCGAAGTGTGAACGGTATTGTCGATGACCTTCACAGGCTTCTCGATTTTAGCGCCCAGGCCGGTTGCAACGACAGTCACGTGCAGCTCGTCGCGCATGTCCGGATCGATAACGGTACCGACCTTGACCATCGCGTGTTCGGAAGCGAATGCCTCGATGATGCTACCCACGTCGGAGTATTCGCCCAGGGACAGATCCGGACCGGCGGTGATGTTTACCAGGATGCCGCGAGCGCCTTGCAGGTTCACGTCTTCCAGCAGCGGGTTGCGAATGGCCGCTTCGGTGGCCTCGCGTGCACGGTTCGGACCGCTGGCGCAGCCAGTGCCCATCATCGCCATGCCCATTTCGCTCATCACGGTACGCACGTCGGCGAAGTCGACGTTGATCATGCCCGGACGCTTGATGATGTCGGAGATACCGCGAACGGCACCGGCCAGTACATCGTCAGCCTTGGCGAAAGCCGACAGCAGGCTGGCGTCTTTACCGAGGATGGTCAGCAGCTTCTCGTTGGGAATGGTGATCAACGAGTCGACGCTTTCGGAGAGCATGCGGATGCCCTCGTCGGCGATCTGCATACGCTTGCGGCCTTCGAACGGGAACGGACGGGTCACCACCGCAACGGTGAGGATGCCCATTTCCTTGGCCACTTCGGCGATGATCGGCGCAGCACCGGTACCGGTACCGCCGCCCATGCCAGTGGTGATGAACACCATGTTGGTGCCCTGCAGGACTTCGGCAATGCGCTCACGGTCTTCCAGAGCGGCTTGACGGCCGACTTCAGGGTTGGCGCCAGCGCCCAGGCCCTTGGTCACGCCGGTGCCCAGTTGCAGGATGGTACGCGCGCCGATGTTTTTCAGCGCTTGAGCATCGGTGTTGGCGCAGATGAACTCGACGCCTTCGATGTTGCTCTTGACCATGTGGTTGACAGCGTTGCCGCCGCCACCGCCGACACCGATAACTTTGATTACCGGGCTTGCGGGGATGTTGTCTACGAGTTCGAACATTTTCCCTCTCCTTTACATTCTCTAGTTTTTTCGCCTACTGCGTGCTTCGGTGTAACGGTGTTGCGGTAATTCTTCAGAAATTGCCCTGGACCCACTTCTTCAGGCGGTCCAGCAGCGGAGCCTGTGGCTCTTCGTTGCTGTAGCTGTCGCGGCTGCCGATGCCCGAGAACGAGATGCCGTCGGACTGCTTCTGCAGGCCGTACATCAACAGGCCGACGCCGGTGGAATAGATCGGGTTGCGGACCACGTCATCCAGACCTTTCACGCCATGCGGCACGCCCAGGCGTACCGGCATGTGGAAGATTTCCTCGGCCAGTTCAGTGGCACCTTCCATCTTCGCGGTACCGCCGGTCAGCACGATGCCGGCCGGGATCAGGTCTTCGTAGCCGCTGCGGCGCAGTTCGGCCTGGATCAGCGTGAACAGTTCGTCGTAGCGCGGCTCGACCACTTCGGCCAGGGCCTGGCGGGACAATTCGCGTGGCGGACGGTCGCCAACGCTTGGCACCTTGATGGTTTCACCGGCACCGGCCAGTTTGGCCAGGGCGCAGGCGTAGCGAATCTTGATTTCTTCGGCGTACTGGGTCGGAGTGCGCAACGCCATGGCGATGTCGTTGGTCACCTGGTCACCGGCAATCGGGATGACGGCGGTGTGACGGATCGCACCCTCGGTGAAGATCGCGATATCAGTGGTACCGCCACCGATGTCCACCAGGCACACGCCCAGCTCTTTCTCGTCATCGGTCAGTACCGAATACGCGGAAGCCAGTTGCTCGAGAATGATGTCGTCGATTTCCAGGCCGCAGCGACGCACGCATTTTTCAATGTTCTGTGCGGCATTGACGGCGCAGGTGACCACGTGGACCTTGGCTTCCAGACGCACGCCGGACATGCCCAGCGGCTCGCGGACGCCTTCCTGGTTATCGATCACGTAGTCTTGCGGCAAGGTGTGCAGCACGCGCTGGTCAGCCGGGATCGCCACGGCCTGGGCAGCGTCGAGCACGCGCTCGAGGTCGGCCGAGCTGACTTCGCGATCACGAATCGCCACGATGCCGTGGGAGTTCAGGCTGCGGATGTGATTGCCGGCCACGCCGACGAATGCCGAATGAATGCGGCAACCGGCCATCAGCTGCGCTTCTTCGATGGCGCGCTGGATCGATTGCACGGTGGATTCGATATTCACCACCACGCCTTTTTTCAGGCCACGGGACGGATGGGTACCGATCCCGACGATTTCCAGCGTGCCGTCGTCCGCGACCTCGCCTACCAGCGCCACCACCTTGGAGGTGCCGATATCGAGACCGACGATCATTTTGCCGCTTTGCACGTTTGCCATGGGTCCTGCCTCTTCTTAATTCTTCGCGACAGCGGGTTGGGCTGCCGTGGGCGCTACAGGTTCCCGCCAGCCAACAGCGAGGCCGTTGGCGTAGCGCAGATCGATGCGCGCAATGTTCGTAATCTGTTCTTTGAGCGTCTTGTCATAGATGGCGATGAAGCGGCGCATCTTTTCCACCAGGTTGCCGCGTCCGAGCAGCAGTTCGATCCCCGGGCCGGCACTGCCGGGTCCGGTGGTCAGGAACCAGCTGCCGCGTTCACGCAACTCCAGGCGTGCAATCGAGAAGCCCAGAGGCCGGAGCATCTGACTCAACACCTGGTACTGCTGCATCACCTGCTGCTGGGCCCGCTGTGGGCCGAACAGTTGAGGCAAGTGTTCGTAGTTCGCCAGCTCGCGCGGGGTGAAGGCCTGGCCCTGGTTGTTCAACAGCGACTCGTCGCCCCAACGGGCCACCGGCAGTTGTTCTTCCAGGCGGATCACCACTTGATCCGGCCACACCCTGCGCACTTCGGCGTGGGCAATCCATGGCATCGTTTCAAGCTCGGTGCGCATGCTCGCCAGGTCGATGGTGAAGAAGCTCGACGCCACGTACGGGGCGATCCGCTGCTGCACCGCTTGCTGGCTGATGTAACTCAGGTCGCCCTGCACGTTGATTTTGGTGATCGGCCGGTCGGCATACGGCAACAAGCGTGTCGCGCCTTCATAAGTACCGAACCCCAAGGCCACCAGCAGCACCGGCCAGAACAACGCTTTGAGAAAACCGAAGTTGGCTTTCGGCAGGCGCGCGGACATCGGCTCTTTGGCCACCATTCGGCTGGCACCCCGCGGTACCGGCTTGCGGCCGGTCGGTGCGGTGGGCTGATGTCTGAGCTGAGCGCCTTGCATGGCCTTAACCTCTCGTCGACTCTTGGTGACCGGCAGCATTGCCGGCAACGCTCTCGGCCAGAATGGCCAGGACCAGTTGCTGGAAATCCAGACCGGCGGCACGGGCCGCCATCGGCACCAGGCTGTGATCGGTCATGCCCGGTGCGGTGTTGACTTCCAGGAACCAGAACTGCCCTTCGGCGTCCTGCATCACGTCTGCCCTGCCCCAACCGGCGATACCCAGCGCTTCACAGGCTTTCGCCGTGAGTTCCATGAGTTCCTGTTCCTTGACGCTGTCCAGACCGCACGGAATGCGGTACTGGGTATCGTTGGCGATGTACTTGGCGTCGTAGTCGTAGAAGCTGTGCGTCGTGCCCAGGGCAATCGGAGGCAACACCTGGTCACGCAGGGTGGCGATGGTGAACTCCGGACCGTGAATCCATTGCTCGACCAACACTTGCGAATCGTAGGTACTGGCCGCTTTCCATGCGTCGATCAATTCGGACGCGGAACTCACTTTGGCCATACCGATACTTGAACCTTCATGGGCCGGTTTGACGATCAAAGGGAAGCCCAGTTCCGTCGCTGCCGAAATACAATCGGCCTCGCTGCAAAGGACTGCGTGACGTGGCGTCGGAATGCCCAGGCTGTGCCAGACCTGCTTGGTGCGCAGTTTGTCCATCGCCAGGGCCGACGCCAGGATGCCGCTGCCGGTGTACGGAATGCCCAGGCATTCGAGCAGGCCCTGCATGCTGCCGTCTTCACCGCCACGACCGTGAAGGATGATGAAGGCGCGGTCGATCTTTTCGCTCTGCAGACGCTGCAGCAGGTCATCGCCCACGTCGAGGCCGAACGCGTCGACACCGGCGCTAAGCAGCGCGTCGAGAACCGCGTTGCCCGACTTCAGGGACACCTCGCGCTCGGCACTCTTGCCGCCGAACAGCACGGCGACGCGGCCGAAGTCTTTCGGCGCGATCGTGGAGAACAGGTTGGCGTAGGCAGCAGTCATTTCAACTTCCCCTTCTCCGGTGCGGCAACGGCACCGGCGAACAACTCGCTTTTCAACAGTTTTGGTGCGAGACCGCCGATATCACCGGCGCCCTGGCACAGCAGGATGTCGCCGGCACGCAGCAGCGGCTTGACCACTGGCGCGAGGTCGACACCACGCTCGATGTAGATCGGGTCGAGCTGGCCACGCTGACGGATGCTGTTGCACAGTTTGCGGCTGTCGGCTCCCGGAATCGGCTCTTCGCCGGCCGGATAGACTTCCATCAGCAGCAGCACGTTGGCGTCGGCCAGTACATTGACGAAATCGTCGTACAGGTCACGGGTGCGGCTGTAGCGGTGCGGCTGGTAGACCATCACCAGGCGGCGCTCCGGCCAGCCACCGCGTACGGCCTTGATCACGGCCGCGACTTCGGTCGGGTGGTGACCGTAGTCGTCGACCAGCATCACGTTGCCGTCGTCCACCGGCAGTTCGCCGTAGACCTGGAACCGTCGGCCGACACCCTGGAAGCCGGACAGGCCCTGGACGATGGCTTCATCGCTGACGCCTTCGTCGGTGGCGATGCAGATGGTCGCCAGTGCATTCAATACGTTGTGGTTGCCCGGCATGTTCACCGACACATCCAGCGGCTCGCGGTCAGGGCGCAGCACGGTGAAGAAGGTCTGCATGCCTTGCTGGCGCACGTTGATGGCGCGCACGTCGCAGTCTTCGCCGAAGCCGTAGGTCACGGTCGGACGCTTGACCTGCGGGAGGATTTCACGCACCACCGGATCGTCCAGGCACACCACCGCGAGACCGTAGAACGGCAGGTTGTGCAGGAATTCGACGAAGGTTTTCTTCAGCTTGTTGAAGTCACCGTCGTAGGTCGCCATGTGATCGGCGTCGATGTTGGTGACCACAGCCACCAGCGGCTGCAAGTGCAGGAAGCTGGCATCGCTTTCGTCGGCCTCGGCGATCAGGTAGCGGCTGGTGCCAAGCTGGGCATTGGTGCCCGCGGCATTCAGGCGGCCACCGATCACGAACGTCGGGTCCAGGCCACCGGCCGCGAACACCGAGGCGATCAGGCTGGTGGTGGTGGTTTTGCCGTGGGTACCGGCAACGGCGATACCGTGGCGATAACGCATCAGCTCAGCCAGCATTTCGGCACGCGGCACCACTGGGATACGGCGTTCCAGCGCGGTAGCGACTTCCGGGTTGGACGTGTTCACGGCACTCGACACCACCAGTACGTCGGCAGCGGCGGCGTTCTCGGCGCGGTGGCCGATGAAGATCTGCGCGCCAAAGGACTCCAGACGCTCAGTCACCGGCGAAGCCTTCAGGTCGGAACCGGATACGGCATACCCCAGGTTCAGCAACACTTCGGCGATCCCGCACATGCCCACACCGCCGATTCCGACGAAGTGGATGCGACGGATGCGGCGCATTTCCGGTTGTGGCATGGCTTTCTGACTCTCAACCATGGGCCACCTCCAGGCAGCTATCGACGACGTTACGGGTGGCATCGGGTTTGGCGAGGCGGCGTGCCGCGGTAGCCATTTCGTTGAGTCGTTGTGGTTGCATCAGGACCTCTGTCAGGCGAGCGGCAAGATCCGCTGCACCAGTCGTTCTTTGTGGCATCAGGAAGGCTGCGCCTTCACGGGCCAAATATTCGGCGTTGCGGGTCTGGTGATCGTCGATGGCATGGGGCAAAGGCACCAGCATCGAGGGCAGACCGGCGGCGGCCAGTTCACTGATGGTCAGCGCGCCTGCGCGACAGACCACCAGGTCGGCCCAGCTGTAGGCTTGGGCCATGTCTTTGATGAAGGGCTGCACCTGCGCCTCGACGTCAGCCGCGCGATAGCGCTCTGCAGTCACTTCATCATGGTTTTTGCCGGCCTGATGGAACACTTCCGGACGCAAGTCGGCAGCGACTTGCGACAGGGCTTCAGGCAGCAACTTGTTCAACGGCTCTGCGCCAAGGCTTCCGCCCAGGATCAGCAAACGCGCCTTGCGACCGGCCAGGGCAGGTCGCGATGTATCGAGGAACAGCTCGGTGCGCACCGGGTTACCGGTGGTCCGGCGGCTGTCCGACAGGGTAAAGGTGTCGGGGAACGCTTCACAGACTCGGGCGGCCAACGGCACCAGCAACCGATTGGCGGTACCGGCTACGGCGTTCTGCTCGTGAACGATCACCGGCACACCGACCAGTTTGGCTGCGACCCCGCCAGGGCCGGTCACAAAGCCACCAAAGCCCACGACGCAGACTGGTTGCAGACGACGAATGATCGCCCGTGCCTGCCAGACCGACTTGAACAACATGAACGGTGCCTTGAGCAGGGACAATTTGCCCTTGCCCCGCAGACCGCTGGCGTTGATCCGGTGCAATTCGATGCCGGCTGCCGGCACCAGATCGTTCTCGATGCCACGCGGGGTACCAAGCCAGTGCACGGTATAGCCGCGCGCCTGGAATTCGCGGGCACAGGCCAGCGCCGGGAACACGTGGCCACCGGTGCCGCCAGCCATGATCATCACGTTAGCGCCCATGGTGCGGCTCCTCGGCGAAGTCGCTCTCATGGAACTCCATCTCCTCGCTGCCCAGGTGGGTACGACTCTCCCACTCGATGCGCAGCAACAAGCCGAGGCAGGCGCAGCAGATCACCAACGAACTGCCGCCGTAACTGAGGAACGGCAGGGTCAGACCCTTGGTCGGCAACAGGCCGACGTTCACGCCGATGTTGATCAGGAACTGGCCGATCCACAGGAACGACAGACCGTAGGCAACATAGGCGGCGAAGAACTGCTTGGCCTTCTCGGCCCACAATCCGATGTACATACCGCGAATACACACGAAGACGAACAGTGCCACGGTGCACAACGAGCCCACTGCGCCCAGCTCTTCGGCCAGGACCGAGAACACGAAGTCAGTGTGGGCTTCCGGCAGGTAGAACTGTTTCTGCACGCTGTTGCCCAGGCCAACGCCCAGCCATTCGCCGCGACCGAAAGCGATCAATGCCTGGGACAACTGATAACCGGCACCGAACTGGTCGGCCCACGGATCGGCGAAGTTGGTCAGACGCGCCATTCGATAGGGCTGCATTTGAATCAACAGCACCACCGCGCCGACAGCCAGCACCACCATCAGGGAAAAACGGAACAGCCCCACGCCGCCAAGGAACAGCATCGCCGCCGCGGCCCCCATCATCACGACGGTGGCACCGAAGTCCGGCTCCATCAGCAGCAGGCCTGCCATCGGCAGCAGCACGATGAACGGCTTGAAGAAGCCCATCCAGCTTTCACGCACTTCTTTCTGGCGACGCACCAGATATCCGGCGAGGTAGATCACCACGAACACCTTGGCGATCTCGGAAGGCTGGACGTTGAAGAAACTGAAACCGATCCAGCGCATCGAGCCGTTAACCTCGCGGCCGATCCCTGGAATGATCACCATCACCAGCAAGCCGAACGCCCCCAGCAGCATCAGCCAACCCAGGCGTTGCCAAGTGGCAATCGGGATCATCATGGTAACAATGCAGGCACCCAGGCCCAGCACCACGTAAATAAGGTGGCGGATCATGTAATACAGCGCGCTGCCCGACTGCACGGCCGCCACTTCGGTCGATGCCGAGGCAATCATGATCAGCCCCAGGCCGAGCAGCGTCAGGCAACCGGCGAGCATCGGGAAGTCGAGGTCGATACCGCGCCCGGTGATGAGCGGCGATGGATACGGCTTGATGATGCCTTTGAGGCTCATGCCAGATCCTCCACGGCTTGGACGAACTGGTGACCACGGTCTTCGTAGTTCTTGAACATGTCGAAGCTGGCGCAGGCTGGCGACAGCAGCACCACGTCGCCCGGCTGGGCGGCGGCGCGGCATTGTTCGACGGCTTCGACCAGGGAAGCGACACGGATCAGCGGAACGGCGTCGCCAATGGCCTCGCCGATCTTGTCGGAGTCGCGGCCCATCAACACCACGGCGCGGCAGTTGGCCGCCACCGGATCGCGCAGGTCCTTGAACTCGGCGCCCTTGCCGTCACCGCCGGCGATCAGCACGACCTTGCCGTCGATGTCCGCACCCAGGCCTTCGATGGCGGCCAGTGCAGCACCGACGTTGGTAGCCTTGGAGTCGTTGTAGTAGCCCACGCCATCGAGGTCGCGGACCCATTGGCAGCGATGCTCGAGACCGGCGAAGGTGCGCAGGCTCGACAGCATGGCGTCGAACGGCAAGCCGACCGCATGGCCCAAGGCCAGGGCCGCCAGGGCGTTGGACTGGTTGTGGGCACCACGAATCTTCAATTCGCGCACCGGCATCAGGTTCTGGAATTCGAAGGCCAGGTATTTCTCGCCGTCTTCTTCACGGATGCCGAAGGCTTTGAAATCCGGTTTGCTCAGGCCGAAGGTCCAGCACGGCTGGCCCTCGCCCATCAACGGACGGCTCAGGGCATCCTGGCGATTGACCACGAACTGTCTGGCACCACGGAAGATCCGGTGTTTGGCCAGGTGATAGGCCGGCAGACCGCTGTAACGGTCCATGTGGTCTTCGCTGACGTTGAGCACGGTCGCCACTTCGGCGTTGAGTTGATCGGTGGTTTCCAGCTGGAAACTCGACAACTCCATCACGTACAGCTCGACGTCGTCGTGCAGCAGATCCAGCGCCGGTGTGCCGAGGTTACCGCCGACGGCCACTCGCTTGCCCGCCGCCGCCGCCATTTCGCCGACCAGGGTGGTGACGGTGCTTTTCGCGTTGGAACCGCTGATGGCCACGATCGGCGCCTTCGCGTTACGCGCGAACAGCTCGATGTCACCGGACAATTTCACGCCACGTGCGGCGGCGGCCTGCAGGGCCGGGGTCGCCAGCGCCAGACCGGGGCTCACGTAGAGTTCGTCGGCGCGGCACAGGAATTCGACGTCCAGCTCGCCACAACGCACTTCCACGTGCGGATAGTCACGCTTGAGCGTGGCCAGTTCCGGTGGATATTCCCGCGTATCGGCCACGGCAAACGCCACGCCCCGGTTCGCCAGGAAGCGAACCAGGGACATGCCGCTCTTGCCGAGGCCGACAACGATGCGGAAGTGGTCAGAAGCGATCAGAGACACGAGTTTCTACCTCAGCTTCAGGGTGGCAAGGCCGATCAGCACGAGAATCACGGTGATGATCCAGAAACGAACGATCACACGTGGCTCGGGCCAACCCTTGAGTTCAAAGTGGTGGTGAATCGGCGCCATGCGGAATACGCGGCGACCGGTCAGCTTAAAGGAGGCAACCTGAATGACCACTGACAGGGTTTCCATCACGAACACGCCGCCCATGATGAACAGGACGATTTCCTGACGGACGATCACTGCGATGGTGCCCAAGGCCGCGCCCAGTGCCAGTGCGCCGACGTCGCCCATGAAGACTTGTGCCGGATAGGTGTTGAACCACAGGAAGCCCAGGCCGGCGCCGATCAGTGCGCCGCAGAACACGATCAGTTCGCCCGCGCCCGGTACATAAGGAATCAGCAGGTATTCGGCGAATTTCACGTTACCCGACAGGTAGCAGAAGATGCCCAGGCCGCCGCCCACCATCACAGTCGGCATGATCGCCAGGCCGTCGAGACCGTCGGTCAGGTTGACCGCGTTGCTCGAACCGACAATCACGAAATAGGTCAGCACGATGAAACCGGCACCCAGCGCAATGCTGTAGTCCTTGAGCATCGGCAGGATCAGTGTGGTTTCCACCGGCGTGGAGGCGGTCATATAAAGAAAGATCGCGGCGCCCAGGCCGAACACCGATTGCCAGAAATACTTCCAGCGGCTTGGCAAGCCACGGGAGTTTTTCTCGATCACCTTGCGGTAGTCGTCGACCCAGCCGATGGCGCCGAACAGCAGGGTCACCAGCAACACGACCCAGACGTAACGGTTGCTCAGGTCAGCCCACAGCAGGGTGCTGACACCGATGGACGACAGGATCAGCGCGCCGCCCATGGTCGGTGTGCCCGACTTGGACAGGTGCGACTGCGGGCCGTCGTTGCGAACGGACTGGCCGATCTGACGGTTCTGCAAAGTGCGGATCATCCACGGGCCGTAGCACAGGGACAAGACCAGCGCGGTCAGTACACCGAGAATCCCGCGCAGGGTCAGGTACTGGAAGACCGCGAAGCCTTTGTAGAACTGTTGCAGATACTCCGCTAGCAGCAGCAGCATTAATGTTTCTCCAGGCTGGACCCGCACAAGGCGGCGACGACGTTTTCCATCGCAGCGCTGCGCGACCCCTTGATCAAAATGGTGGTGTTTGTGTCTTGCTCGGAGCCCAGGGCATTGATCAGTTCAGCCTGCGTGCTGAAGTGAAAAGCCTCTGGACCGAATGCGTTCACGGCGTGAGCCATCATTGGCCCGACGGCGTACAGCGCAGAAACCTTGCCGCGGGCGTATTCGCCCACGTCGCGGTGCCCCTGCTCCGCCCATTCGCCCAACTCGCCGATATCCCCGAGCACCAGGACGGTGCGACCGGAAAAGCCGGCCAGTATATCAACGGCAGCGCACATGGAGGTGGGGTTGGCGTTGTAAGTGTCATCGATCACGCGCATGCCATTGCTGGCCAATTGCGCGACGGTACGACCCTTGACCGGTTGCACCGCGCCGAGACCGGTGGCGATACCGAACAGCGACACACCCAGGGCATGGGCGGCAGCGGCGGCGGCCATGGCATTGGCGACGTTATGGGTGCCGAGCAGGTTCAGTTGAACGCGCTCTACACCTTCAGGGCTGTGCAGATTGAATGCCGGGCAGCCACGGGCATCGGTGGTCAGATCACTGGCGTAGAAATCGGCGCTGGTGTTGCTCAACGCAAACGTCAGCACTTTGCGATCACCGGCACGCGTCTTCCAGATACCGAATGCCTTGTCGTCGAGATTGAGCACTGCGACACCATCGGCCTCCAGCCCTTCGATGATCTCGCCCTTGGCTTCGACGATTTTTTCCAGGCCACCGAACTCGCCGACGTGGGCGGTCCCGGCATTGTTGAGAATGGCCACGTGCGGTTTGGTCAGGCCAACGGTGTAAGCAATTTCGCCAAGGCGCGAAGCACCGAGTTCGATCACTGCCGCCGTATGCTCCGGCGCCAGTTCGAGCAGGGTCAGCGGCACGCCGAGATCGTTGTTCAGGTTGCCACGGGTCGCCAGTACCGGGCCACGGGTGCGCAGGATGCTCGCAAGCATTTCCTTGACCGTGGTCTTGCCGCTCGAACCGGTGACTGCCGCGACCGGATGGGTGTAGGCGGCGCGATTGAGCGCACCCAACTGCCCGAGGGCCTGGCGAGTATCGCTGACCAGCAACTGCGGCAATGTGCTGTCGGCGACTTCGCGTTCGACCAGCGCGGCCACGGCGCCCTTGGCAGCGACTTCATTCAGATAATCATGACCATCGAAGCGCGGACCGGTCAGGGCAATAAACAGCTGACCCGGCTTGATGGCGCGGCTGTCGATGCTGACGCCGTCGAAACTGGCATCGGTCGACACCAGGCGAGCATTCAGCGCGCCGGTCAGTTCGCTCAGTTGCAAGGCCTTAAGCATGGGCCACCTCCCATGCAGTCAAGGCATGATCGGCCTCGACCAGATCGGAAAAGGCATGACGCTCGCCATTGATTTCCTGATAGTCCTCGTGACCTTTACCGGCCAGGACAATCACGTCATCCACCGAGGCACTGGCGATCAAACGGGCAATCGCCTGACCGCGACCGGCAACGAACTCCACTTTATCCACAGCCGTGAAACCGGCGCGGATGTCATCGAAAATCACCGATGGATCTTCAGTGCGCGGGTTGTCGTCGGTCACCAGCACGCCATCGGCCAGGCGCTCGACCACTTCGGCCATCAACGGACGCTTGCCGCGATCGCGGTCACCGCCACAGCCGAACAGGCAGAGCAATCGGCCCTTGGCGTGTGGACGCAGGGCCGTCAGGACTTTTTCCAGGGCATCCGGGGTGTGGGCGTAATCGACCACCACCAGCGGTTGAGTGCCGCCGCCGAGGCGCTGCATGCGACCGGCCGGGCCTTCGAGTTTCGGCAGCACCTTGAGAATTTCGTCCAGTGCGTAATCCAGGCCAAGCAAGGCGCCAACCGCGGCGAGCACGTTGCTCAGGTTGAAACGGCCGAGCAAGGTACTGCGCAGATGGTGTTCACCCTGCGGCGTGACCAGCGTGGCGCGCACGCCTTCGTCGTCGAACTGCGCTTCACGGCAATAGAGGTAGGCACTGCTGTCGAGCAGGCTGTAGGTGATCAACCGCGATTCACGTTTTTCAGCAGCCAGTTGCCGACCAAAGTCGTCGTCGAGGTTAACCACCCGGCATTTCAGATCGTTCCAGGCGAACAGCCTGGCCTTGGCTTCGCCGTAGGCCTGCATGGTGCCGTGGTAATCCAGGTGATCGCGAGACAGGTTGGTCATCACCGCCACGTCGAAGGCCAGTGCCGTCACGCGGCCCTGGTCCAGACCATGGGAAGAGACTTCCATCGCCACGGCTTTGGCACCGGCCTTTTTCAGGTCGCCCAGCGTTGCTTGCATGGCAATCGGGTTCGGCGTGGTGTGCAGGCCGCTTTCCAGTGCGCCGTAGAAACCGCAACCCAGGGTGCCGACGATGCCGCAGTGCTGGCCAAGCAGATCCAGCGCCTGGGCAACCAGTTGAGTGACACTGGTCTTGCCGTTGGTGCCGGTCACGCCGATCAGGTTCAGATGATGGCTTGGCTCGCCATAAAAACGTCCGGCGATGTCCGACAGCTGAGCGGCCAGCCCTTTGACCGGAATCAAGGGAACCTCGGTGATGGGTAGCACAGTGGCGCCTTCCACCTCATAGGCCACTGCCGCCGCACCGCGTTGCAAGGCGTCGGCAATGTGCGCACGCCCATCGAACTTCCCGCCAGGCACGGCGAGGAACAGATCGCCCGCGCGCACGTTGCGGCTGTCCAGGGCGAGCTCGCGAATCAGTAGATCGTGGCCGGCGTGAGGGAAAATCTTGTTCAGGCTCAGAGACATCAGCCGCGCCCTCCATTGGCTTTCAGCGGAACGACCGGTGTTGCGTTCGCTTGTTGAGTAGGTGGCAGGTTGTCCGGCGTGATGTTCATCAGGCGCAGAGTGCCCGACATCACGCGGCTGAACACCGGCGCGGATACCAGGCCGCCGAAGTAACCGGCTTTGGTCGGTTCATCGATGACCACCACTATGGCGTAGCGTGGATCGCTCATCGGGCCGAAACCGGCGAACAGCGAACGGTAGGAGTTCTCGGCATAACCCTTGGTGCCGACCGAAGTTTTACGCGCAGTACCCGACTTGCCGCCCACGTGATACGCCGGCACCTGCGCGCGGAACACACCGCGCGGGGCCTCGATCACTTGCTGCAGCATGCCTTGCATGGTTTTCGCCACGGCCTCCGGCAGCACCTGGGTGGTTTGCGGTGCCTTGTCGGTCTTGATCAGGGTCAGCGGCGCGAGGCGGCCGTTGTTGGCCAGGGCCGAGAAGGCGTGAACCAACTGGATCGCGGTCACGGAAATACCGTAGCCATAGGACAGCGTGGCGGTTTCCGCCTTGCGCCATTCGCGGTAGTTCGGCAGGTTGCCGACGCGCTCGCCCGGGAAGCCCAGACCGGTGTCCTGGCCGAGGCCGACTTTCTGCGCCAGACGGAAAATGGTTTCGCCGCCGATATCGAACGCGACCTTGCTCATCCCCACGTTACTGGAGTTGATCAGGATGCCGGTCAGGTCGAGCACCGGGCCTTCGGTCTTGGATACGTCCTTGATGGTGTACTTGCCAATCTGCAAGGAGCCCGGATACACCTCGACGGTGTCGCTCGGTTTCCAGCGACCGGTTTCGATGGCGGCGCTCATCGAGATCGCTTTCATGGTCGAACCCGGCTCGAACACGTCGATCATCGCGCGGTTACGCATCATCGCCGGTTGCAGGTTGCGACGGTTGTTCGGGTTGTAGGTCGGCTGGTTGACCATCGCGAGAATCTCGCCGGTCTTCACGTCCATGATCACCAGGCTGCCGGCCTTGGCGCCGTTCTCGATGATCGCGTTGCGCAATTCGCGGTTGGCCAGGTATTGCAGGCGCAGGTCAATGGACAACGCCAAGGGCTTGCCGGCCTTGGCGTTTTTGGTGACCTGGACATCCTTGATCAGCCGGCCGCGCCGGTCCTTGATCACCTGACGCTTGCCGGGGACCCCGGCCAGCCATTCGTCGTAGGCCAGTTCGACGCCTTCACGACCGTGATCGTCGATGTCGGTAAACCCGACCATATGGGCGGTGACTTCGCCGGCAGGATAAAAGCGCCGGAACTCTTCGATGCCATAGACACCCGGCACTTTCAGATCGAGTACAGCCTGGCCCTGCTCCGGGGTCAGCCCGCGCACCAGATAAATGAATTCCTTGTTGGCCTGGGCTTCGAGTCGTTCGGCCAGGGCTTTCGGGTCCTGCCCCAAGGCAGCCGCCAGCGCCGGCCACTTTTCTTTGGCCGTTTGCATTTCCTTGGCATTGGCCCATAGGGTGGTGACCGGAGTACTCACGGCCAAAGGCTCGCCGTTACGGTCGGTGATCAGACCACGGTGAGCCGGAATCGGAATATGACGAACACTGCGGGCATCGCCCTGACCTTTAAGGAAGGCACGGTCGACCACTTGCAAATCGATGATGCGCCAGGCAATCGCAGCTACCATGATGCCGAGCAAGCCCAGCACCACACGGAACCGCCAAGGAAAGAGTGCACCTTCGAGTTTCATCATGGCGCCACCATCTTCACGTCAGCGGCACCGGGGATGTGCATTTTCAATTGTTCGGTGGCCAGCACTTCGATACGGCTGTGGGCGGTCCAGGTGCTCTGCTCCAGAATCAACCGCCCCCACTCCGCCTGCGCCTTGTCGCGCACGCTCAATTCGCTGTACAGCGAATTCAATAGCTGACGATTCCAGTGCGCGCTGTAAGACACGCCGATGGCCGAAACGAGCACGCCGACAAACAGCAGCAGCATGAAAAAGCTTCCGCCGGGCAATGGCTTGGCGAAAAGCTTGCTCACCGCAGCTTCTCCGCCACACGCATGACAGCGCTTCGCGAACGTGGGTTGGCTTTGAGTTCGGCGTCGGAGGCCGTCTGCGCTTTGCCATGGACTTTGATTTTCGGTTCGAAGGCGACATGCCGAACCGGCAGGTTGCGCGGCAGGTTGTCGGCTTCGCCTTTCACCAGCTTGCGCATGAACAGTTTGACGATACGGTCTTCCAGCGAATGGAAGCTGATCACCACCAGGCGACCGCCCACTTCCAGGCACTCCAGCGCGGCTTCGAGACCGGTTTCCAGATCACCCAGTTCGTTGTTGACGTGAATGCGCAGGCCCTGGAACGCGCGGGTGGCGGGGTTCTTGCCCTTTTCCCATGCCGGGTTGGCGACCTTCAGGACTTCTGCCAGGTCACCGGTGCGTTCGAATGGCTTGATGTCGCGGCGCTCGGCCACGGCACGGGCCATGCGGCCGGAGAAACGCTCTTCGCCGTATTCCTTGAATACTCGGGCGATCTCTTCCACGGGCGCGGTGTTGACGAATTCGGCAGCGCTGATGCCACGGGACGGATCCATGCGCATGTCCAGCGGGCCGTCGTTGAGGAAGCTGAAACCGCGCTCAGGATCGTCGAGCTGTGGCGAAGACACGCCCAGATCCAGCAGAACGCCGCTGACCTTGCCGGCCAGACCGCGCTCGGCGACTTCCGAACCGAGCTCGGCAAAGCTGCGCTGCACAACGACAAAGCGGCCGTCTTCGGCCGCTAGCGTCTGCCCGGTGGCAATCGCTTGTGGATCTTTGTCGAATCCGAGCAGGCGACCATCGGGACCGAGCTGGCTGAGGATCAACCGGCTGTGTCCGCCGCGCCCGAACGTACCGTCCAGATAGCAGCCATCAGGACGTACGGCGAGAGCCTCGACGGCTTCGTCAAGCAGTACGGTGATGTGGTTAAAGCCGCTATCAATAGTCACAGGATCAAATCACGCAGTTCATCAGGCATCGCGCCCGGTTGTTGAATAGCAGCCAGGTCAGCGGCAGAAACCGCGTTCCAGGCATCCTCGTCCCACAATTGGAACTTGTTCAGTTGGCCTACCAACATCGCGCGCTTATCCAACTTGGCATATTCACGAAGACGCGGTGGAACCAGAAAACGACCACTGCCATCGAGCTCGAGATCGACGGCATTACCAATCAGTAAACGTTGCAGGCGGCGGTTCTCTTCGCGAAGCGAAGGCAGTGCGCGCAGTTTGGTTTCAATAATTTCCCACTCATCGAGGGGGTAAACACACAAACAAGGATCAACGGCATCAATTGTTACGATCAATTGACCGGAACTACGCGAATCGAGCTCGTCACGGTACCGGCTCGGCATGGCGAGACGGCCCTTTGCATCGAGACTGATAGCGTTGGCTCCGCGAAACACGTCAGCGTTTCTCCAAATTCTAGCGTTTTGAGCTCAAAAAACCCACTTCATGCCACTTTCCGCCACTTGCGCACACTATAGGAATGCGCCCACCACACCGTCAAGGCGCGGATTAAAGGAAAACCCTTACAGAACTGAGATTTAGGAGCATTAACGGAGGGGCAACGAGAATCCGGCACATGAAACTGCCCGATAACTTGAATCAGCACAGGAGGCTGCGTTCGGAAGTTAATGTAATTTATTAAGAGTAAGATTTTTTTGGTATTACAAAAGAGGTTCTGCGGATGAATGTGCAAGGAGGGAAACCGGTGCTGCGTGGAGTTTATGCGATCCCTACAAGCGCGGGCTAATCGATATCACAAAACCGCTTCTCCCGACGTTTGTGCAAGGAGGGAAATTGCTATCACTATCCCCCTTGCTCAATGATTTAAGCAGAGGGGAGAAAAAGGTGGAGAGTCGATCTGTAAGCCGGGTTCTGTCTTGAACAGTCATTCGTCTACGATGGCCATCACTGGACATCTTTAGCAACCTACCCGGTCCCAGCGCGGGCCACGCCTTGGGACCCTATTTGGTCTTGCTCCAAGTGGGGTTTACCTAGCCACGAACTGTTGCCAGACGTGCGGTGCGCTCTTACCGCACCTTTTCACCCTTACCGGCGCCGAAGCGCTTAGGCGGTTATTTTCTGTGGCACTTTCCGTAGGCTCACGCCTCCCAGGCATTACCTGGCACTTCGCCCTATGGAGCCCGGACTTTCCTCCCCCCCCTAATTTTCATAGAGGGCAGCGACTGTCCGATCGACTCTCCGCCGCGAAGGTTACCGGCAGAGCGCCCGAAGAACAAGCGTTAAGCGCCGGTGCGCACGCCTGCGCGTCGGGTTTTACTCGCCCTTCTGCTGATCCAGCGCGATCTGATACAGCACATTCTTTCGTTCGCCGGTGATTTGCGCCGCCAAAGCCGCCGCACGCTTGAGCGGCATCTCTTCGAGCAACAGGTTGAGGATGCGCATCGCCTCACTGCTGACAGCACCCTCCTCCTCGGGGGCAGACCAGCCCGCCACCAACACGACGCACTCGCCGCGCTGCTGATTGCTGTCCGACTCGACGAACTCGCGCAGCTCGGCCAGAGGCAGCCCCTTGAGGGTTTCAAAGGTCTTGGTCAGCTCACGGGCAAGCAGTGCCGGGCGCTCGGGGCCGAACACCAGCTCCATGTCTTGCAGGCATTCGAGGATGCGATGCGGGGCCTCATAGAAGATCAATGTGCGAGGTTCTTCCTTTACCTGTTCGAGGCGCGCTCGCCGCCCCACCGCCTTGGCCGGCAAAAAACCCTCGAAAATGAAACGATCGGATGGCAGCCCCGCCGCCGACAATGCTGCAATCAAGGCGCAGGCACCCGGAACGGGCACCACGTTGATACCTGCCGCGCGAGCCTGTCTTACCAGGTGATAACCCGGATCGGAAATCAGTGGCGTCCCGGCGTCAGAGATCAATGCCACGTTGTCACCGGCCAGCAGACGCGTGATAAAGCGACTACCTTCATCCCGCTCGTTGTGTTCATGACAGGCGGCCAGTGGCGTCGAAATGCCGAAGTGTTGCATCAAGCGCTGGGAATGACGGGTGTCTTCCGCGGCGATCAAGGCCACTTCACGCAGAATCTTCAGCGCCCGCGCACTGATGTCATCCAGGTTGCCGATGGGCGTCGCCACCACATAAAGCGAGCCAGCAGCGGAATTCAAAGCACCTGGAGCAGTCAAAGCGCACACCTCATGATCGGTAAAAGTCGCCATTGTAGCGCGTAGCGAGACTCACGATACCCGCAAGCAAACGAGGTATCGGTGACCGTTTGTGCGCTGGCGCAACATTTACACCAGCTAAATTGATCGATTCACGCCAGTAACATCGCGCCCCGGCCAGTGCTTGGGTACAATTCCACGCTAATTTGATCGAGTATCAGGAACGCTTACATGATCGCTTGCCTGCGGCTGTTATCTGCCCTCTGCCTCGCTGCCTTGCTGGCGGCTTGCGCCAGCTCGCCCTCGTCCAGCCTTGGCGAACTACCACGGACACCGGACGCCAGTATCGAGCAACTGCTTGAGAAGGCCGCCCAAAGCAAATCACCGGAAGATGCCGCCCTGCTGCGCTTGAGCGCTGCCGACCTGGCCTATCGCCAGGGCAATGCCGGCCAGTCCGCGCAAATCCTGCAACAGGTCCCGGTCGAGCAGCTCAAGCCAGGGCCACAGATTTTCGCCAACACCCTGGCGGCCGAACTGGCCATGACCCGCAATCAGCCCAAGGCTGCACTGACTGCCCTGAGCCACCCAAGCATGCAATACCTGAGCGAGCTGCCCGTCGAGCAACAGGTCCGCACCGGCACAGTTCACGCCCGCGCCCTGGAAGCCGATGGCCAGACCCTTGCCGCCGCTCGCGAGCGCATTTTCATTGCCCCGATGCTTAAAGGTGAAGCCGCGAGCAAAAACCACGAAGCGATCTGGACCCTGATCGCTTCGCTGCCGACCGAGCAGTTGCAGCCGAGCGCCAGCGACGATCTCGGCGGCTGGATGGCCCTGGCCCTGGCCGTGAAATCCGCCGGCACCCTGGAGCAGCAACAGGCCGCCATCGACAACTGGCGCGCGCAGAACCCGAAACACCCGGCCGCCCTTCAATTGCCGCAGCCACTGACCCAACTCAAGGAACTGGCCAGCCAGCCCTTGAGCAAGATTGCCCTGCTGCTGCCTCAGGATGGCCAGTTGGCCTCGGTTGGCAAAGCATTGCGCGACGGTTTCATGGCTGCCCACTACCAGGCACAACAGGCCGGACAGAAACCACCCGCCATCGAGTTTTATGACAGCTCGCGCCTGACATCCATGGACGAGTTCTACCGCAAGGCCCAGGCCGATGGCGTGCAACTGGTCGTCGGCCCGCTGGAGAAACCACTGGTCAAACAGTTGAGCACTCGCCCGCAACTCCCGATCACCACCCTGGCGCTGAACTACAGCGAAGGCGATCAAGGCCCGGCGCAGTTGTTCCAGTTCGGCCTTGCGGCTGAAGACGAAGCCCGTGAAGTGTCGCGCCGCGCTCGTGCCGACGGCCTGCATCGCGCAGCCATCATGGTGCCGAAGGGCGAATGGGGCGATCGCGTGCTCAAGGCGTTCAGCCAGGATTGGCAGGCCAATGGCGGCACCATCGTCGCCACCGAACGCGTCGACCAACCGGTCCAGCTGGCCCAGCAGATTGCCGACATGTTCCAGCTGCGCCAGAGCGAAGGTCGCGCCAAGAGCCTGCAAAGCACTGTTGGCTCGCAAGTAGCAGCCCAGCCGTCGCGTCGCCAGGACATCGAGTTCATCTTCCTCGCCGCAACGCCGCAACAGGCCCAACAGATCAAACCGACCCTGAACTTCCAGTACGCAGGCGATGTACCGGTCTACGCCACCTCTCACGTGTTCAGCGCCAGCGGCGACGTCAACCAGTACAACGACATGAACGGCATTCGTTTCTGTGAAACACCCTGGCTGCTGGATGCCAACGATCCACTGCGCCGCCAGGTCACCGCCCAGTGGCCACAAGCCGCCGGTAGCCTGGGGCGTCTGTACGCCATGGGCGTGGACGCCTATCGACTGGCGCCGCGCCTGGGCCAGCTGAAGTCTCTGCCGGACAGCCGCATCGACGGTGAGTCGGGCAGCCTCGGCATGACTCAGAGCCAGCGGGTCGTGCGCCAGTTGCCATGGGCCCAGTTCGCCAATGGCCAGATCCAGCGCCTGCCGGACACCGCCCGCTGATGCCTGACAGGTCACGCCGGCAAAGCGGTATGGATGCCGAGCGCCACGCGCTCGAGCATCTTCAACAACAGGGTCTGCGCCTGCTGGCGCAGAACTGGTTGTGCAAACGCGGCGAGCTTGATCTGGTCATGCTAGATGGCGATACAGTAGTATTCGTTGAAGTCCGCTACCGAAAAGACACTCAATGGGGTGGCGCGCTCGATAGCATCGATGAGCGCAAACGGCAAAAGCTGATTTTCGCCGCGCAATATTTTCTTCAGCGCGAGTCGCGCTGGGCCAATTCCCCTTGCCGCTTCGACGTGATTGCCATCGACAGCCACCTCGATCAGCTGAACTGGCTACAGAATGCCTTCGACGGCTGATCACCGGCATCACGAACCGGACACTATCACCCAACACTTTTGCTCTTTGCTTTGCGGGCTGCACATTCACGTGCCGAACAGCCGCGCTAATTAAGGTCACACAGATGGACATGCAATCCCGAATTCGCCAGCTTTTTCAGGCCAGTATCGACACCAAGCAACAGGCGATGGAAGTTCTTGCACCGCACATCGAGCAAGCCAGCCAGGTCATGGTCAACGCCCTGCTCAACGAAGGTAAAATGCTTTCCTGTGGCAACGGCGGCTCAGCCGGCGACGCCCAGCACTTTTCGTCCGAGCTGCTCAATCGCTTTGAGCGCGAGCGCCCGAGCCTGCCGGCCATCGCCTTGACGACCGACAGCTCGACGATCACCTCGATCGCCAACGACTACAGCTATAACGAAATCTTCTCCAAGCAGATCCGCGCACTGGGCCAACCGGGCGATGTGTTGCTGGCTATCTCCACCAGCGGCAACTCGGCCAACATAATTCAAGCGATCCAGGCCGCACATGATCGCGAAATGATTGTCGTAGCATTGACGGGACGTGACGGCGGCGGAATGGCGTCGCTGCTGTTGCCCGAGGACGTGGAGATTCGCGTACCGGCCAACGTCACCGCTCGTATTCAAGAAGTCCACCTGCTGGCGATCCATTGCCTTTGCGACTTGATCGACAGCCAATTGTTCGGGAGTGAAGAATGACCCCTAATCGCCTTGGCCTACTGGCCTTGACTCTGTGCCTCGGCATCAGCGGTTGCACCTCGGTGGTGACCGCCAGCCGTGAAGCCCCCATTGAAGATGACCGCGGCACTCGCACACTGGGCAGCAAGATCGACGACTCCCTGATCGACACCAAGGTTGGCGTGAACATCGCCAAGGCCGACCCGGCCCTGGACAAGGACTCGCACATCGTCGTCACCAGCTACAACGGCGTCGTGCTGCTCGCCGGGCAAACGCCACGCGCAGACCTCAAGGCCAAGGCCGAACAGGCTGCCGCCGCGGTCCAGCGCGTGAAGCAGGTGCACAACGAGCTGCAAGTCATGGCCCCCTCCTCGCTGCTGGCGCGCCAGAATGACACCTGGCTGACCACCAAGATCAAGACCCAGATGCTCGCTGACGCGAACATCCCTGGCTCGCGCATCAAGGTCGTCACTGAAAACGGCATCGTCTACTTGCTGGGCCTGCTGACCAAACAGGAAGCTGCGCAGGCGACCAACCTGGTGCAAGGCGTTTCCGGCGTGCAGAAGATTGTGAAGCTGTTCGAGTACATCGACTGATCCACATCTTGTTGAGCTAGCTTGCTCGCGAAAAACGTCCGGTGAATGCGCTCATTCAGACAGCCCGCGTCATCGTTCACGCCCATCGCGAGCAGGCTCGCTCCTACATCGTTTGAAGGTGGTGAAATAAAAAAAAGGGTGATCCTTGCGGATCACCCTTTTTTTTATTTCACCACCTTCAAACTGGGGCGACCGCTTGGACGCGGTGGCTCGCTGTCCGGTGGCGGAAGGTCGTCATCCGGCTCGATGTCGTCGTCCTCGCCCATCGGCGATTCCAGGTCGAACACCATGCCCTGCCCGTTCTCCCGGGCGTAGATACCCAGGATCGATGCGATAGGCACGTACAAGGTGTGCGGCACGCCACCGAAGCGCCCCTCGAAACTGACCGCCTCGTTATCCATGTGCAAGTGGCGCACGGCTTGTGGCGATACGTTCAGGACGATCTGCCCGTCACTGGCAAAGCCTTGAGGCACCTGCACCGACGGATACTCGGAATTGACCAGCATATGCGGGGTGCAATCGTTGTCCACAATCCACTCATAGAGCGCGCGGACCAGATAAGGTCGACTGGAGTTCATAGCGGCTCCTTAAGCCTTAGCGCATGTCGCGTTCGACACCAGACAGACTCGCCTGGAAAGCCTCACGCGCAAACTGGCGCTCCATATAATCAAGCAGCGGCTTGGCCGGCCGCGGCAGTTCTATACCCAGAATCGGCAATCGCCAGAGTATTGGCAATAGGCAGCAGTCCACCAGGCTTTGTTCCTCGCTGAGGAAAAACGGCTTGTCGGCAAACAGTGGCGACACACCCGTCAGGCTTTCGCGCAACTCTTTGCGAGCCACGGCACGGGCCGCCTCCTTGGTCCGCGAATCCAGAATCAGGTCCACCAGACCACACCAGTCTCGCTGAATGCGGTGTATCAGCAGGCGACTGTTGGCACGCGCCACGGGATAAACCGGCAGTAGCGGCGGGTGCGGGTAACGCTCATCCAGATATTCCATCACCACAGTCGACTCCCACAACGCCAGGTCGCGATCGACCAGGGTGGGCAAGCTGCCGTAAGGGTTCACTTCAATCAGTTTAGGTGGCTGGCGTCCAGCTTCCACGTAAATGATCTCGGCGCTGACACCCTTCTCTGCCAGTACGATGCGCACTCGGTGGGAATAGTGGTCGGCGGGGTCGGAGTAACAGGCCAACCGATTGGTCACGCCCATGGCGATCCTCCTCGCTTGTAGAAATTATCGAAAGCGGAAAAACGAGCGCGCCCAGAGGGCGCCTCCCGTAACGACTGGATCACCAGTTCGCTACCTATTCAGAGGCGCCCTTGGGCGCGCGCGATTAACAGCAATAGCTTGAAGCTTTATCAGTGCACGTCTTTCCAGTATTCGCGCTTGAGCAGGTAAGCGAATACGAAGAAGAACGCCAGGTACAACAATACGTACGTACCGATGCGCTGATGCTGCAGCTTAACCGGGTTAGCCGAGTAAGCCAGGAAGGTTACCAGATTCTTGACCTTCTCATCGAACTGCTCTTCAGTCAGAGCACCGCTTTTCGGCACAATGGTCAACTGATCGCACGCTTCATGAGTCAACGGCGTGCCGGTCAGCGGATCGTATTGCTTCTTGCCGCCTTCGACGATCGGAACCTGTTTGCATCCCACGACCTGGCGACCTTGCAGGCCGGCCAGGACGTTAGGCATGCCCACGTTCGGGAAGACCTTGTTGTTCACACCCCATGGGCGCGCAGGATCTTCGTAGAACGACTTCAGGTAACTGTAGAGCCAGTCGGTGCCGCGAACACGGGCAACCAGGGTCAGGTCCGGAGGTGCGGCACCAAACCAGGCCTTGGCATCCGCAGGCTGCATGCCGATGCTCATGTGGTCGCCGATCTTGGCACCCGTGAAGACCAGCTTCTCCAGCATCAACTCATGGGGAATGCCCAGGTCGTCGGCAACACGCTCATAGCGCTGGAACTTGGCACTGTGGCAACCCATGCAGTAGTTGGCGAACGTACGTGCGCCGTCCTGCATGGCTGCCTTATCGGAAACGTCAATGTCGACTTTTTCCAGCTCAGGGCCACCGTGTTCGGCTGCGAAAGCAAAAACCGGCAGCGCAGCAAGCATCAATACAGCAAATAGTTTTTTCATCAGCCAGTCACCCTTTCCGGAACCGGTTTGGTCTTCTCGAGCCTGGTGTAGAACGGCATCAGAATGAAGTAGGCGAAGTACAGGAAGGTACATACCTGCGACAGCAACGTACGCTCAGGGGTTGGGGCCAGAACGCCCAGCACGCCCAGGATCACGAACGAGATGCAGAACACCCAGAGCCAGATCTTGCTCAGCCAGCCTTTGTAGCGCATCGACTTGACCGGGCTGCGGTCCAGCCACGGCAGGACGAACAGCACGGCAATGGCCGCGCCCATGGCTATGACACCAAAGAGCTTGTCTGGAACCGCACGCAAAATGGCGTAGAACGGGGTGAAGTACCAGACCGGAGCGATGTGCTCTGGGGTCTTGAAGGCGTTCGCCACTTCAAAGTTCGGCTTCTCGAGGAAGTAGCCACCCATTTCCGGGAAGAAGAACACGATCGAGCAGAAGATGAACAGGAACACCACCACGCCGACGATATCTTTCACGGTGTAGTACGGATGGAAGGCGATGCCGTCCAGCGGTATGCCGTTTTCGTCCTTGTGCTTCTTGATGTCCACGCCGTCCGGGTTGTTCGAACCGACTTCGTGCAACGCCAGGATGTGCAGCACCACCAGACCGAGGATGACGATCGGCAGGGCAACCACATGCAAGGCGAAGAAGCGGTTCAGGGTAATGCCGGAAATCAGGTAGTCACCACGAATCCACTGGGTCAGGTCGTTGCCGATGACCGGGATCGCACCGAACAGCGAGATGATCACCTGGGCACCCCAGTAGGACATCTGACCCCACGGCAGCAGGTAACCCATGAAGGCTTCGGCCATCAGCGCCAGGTAGATCAGCATGCCGAAGACCCACACCAGTTCGCGCGGCTTCTGGTACGAACCGTAGAGCAGGCCACGGAACATGTGCAGATAGACCACGATGAAGAACGCCGAAGCGCCGGTGGAGTGCAGCAGACGCAGGATCGAACCGTACTCGACGTCGCGCATGATGTACTCGACGGAAGCGAACGCTTCTTCCGCCGACGGGGTGTAGCTCATGGTCAGCCAGACACCGGTAACGATCTGGTTGACCAGAACGAGCAATGCCAGGGAGCCAAAGAAGTAGAAGAAGTTGAAGTTTTTCGGAGCGTAATACTTGCTGAGATGGTCTTCCCACATCTTGGTCGCGGGAAAGCGCGCATCAACCCAATCCATGAACTTGCTCATCACGCTTTCTCCGTATCGACGCCAATGACAATGATCTCATCGGTCTCATAGGAATGCGGGGGAACTGGCAGGTTCAAAGGCGCAGGTTGCGACTTGTAGACACGGCCAGCCAGATCGTAATGGGAGCCGTGGCAAGGGCAGAAATATCCACCTACCCATTTCGGACCAAGATCCGCAGGTGCCACTTCCGGACGGAAAGTAGGCGAACAACCCAAGTGCGTGCAAATGCCGATCAGCAGCAGAACTTCTGGCTTGATCGAACGTGTTTCCGGGTTGACATAGGCCGGTTGCGTCGATTGCTTGGAATCAGGATCGGCGAGATCGCCTTCGATCTTTTTCAGATTCCCCAGGATTTCCGGCGTACGGCGGACGATGAACACCGGCTGACCGCGCCACTCAGCAATCATCTGCTGACCTGGCTCGATTTTGCTGACATTCACTTTCACCGGTGCACCAGCGGCTTTCGCCTTGGCACTGGGAAACCATGACCCCACGAACGGGACCGCAGCCCCCACCGCTCCTGCAGCACCCACCACGGATGTGGCTGCCACCAAGAAGCGACGCCGGCCTGTATTCACGCCGTCATTGCTCATTCAGTCCTCTCCCATCAGCTTTGTGGCCTGTTAAATCAGGCATCTACTAAGTAAAACTATGTACTTATAAAAATTTTGCCGAATGGTAATGAAAAGCCCCAATTCTGACAAGGTAATTACCGGAGCCCACCACCCTCAAGCCTTGGAGTATAGGGCGTCTACGGATGTGGCAAGTTGTCACAGCGCAATTCTTTGATAAATCGCAGGCATAAAAAAACGCCCAGCTCCGTGAGGAGACTGGGCGTTCTTTTTTGAACGTGAAAGCGAATTAACGCTTCGAGTACTGCGGACGCTTACGCGCTTTACGCAGACCGACTTTCTTACGTTCAACTTCACGAGCATCGCGGGTTACGAAGCCGGCTTTACGCAGGGCGCTGCGCAGAGTCTCGTCGTAGTCCATCAGAGCGCGGGTGATGCCGTGGCGGATTGCGCCAGCTTGACCACTCACACCACCGCCGATCACGGTGACGTAGATGTCGAACTTCTCGACAGTCTCAGTCAATTCCAGCGGCTGACGAACTACCATGCGGGCAGTTTCGCGGCCGAAGAAATTATCCAGCGAACGGTTGTTGATGGAGATGTTACCAGTACCCGGACGCAGGAAAACGCGTGCGGTTGCGGTCTTGCGACGGCCAGTGCCGTAATTTTGAGTCGCCGACATAATGAACTATTCCGTTAAATCTTCAGTTCTTGGGGCTGCTGAGCAGTATGAGGGTGTGCAGCGCCCGCATAGACTTTCAGCTTACGGTACATGTCGCGACCCAGCGGGTTCTTAGGCAGCATGCCTTTGACCGCGGTCTCGATCACGCGCTCAGGGGCCTTGGCGATCAGCTTTTCAAAGTTGATCGACTTGATGCCGCCCGGGAAACCGGAGTGGGAGTAGTACATTTTGTCAGTGGTTTTAGCACCGGTAACACGGATCTGCTCAGCGTTGATTACGACGATGTAGTCGCCGGTGTCAACGTGAGGAGTGTACTCAGGCTTGTGCTTGCCACGCAGACGGCTCGCGATTTCGGTGGCCAGACGACCCAGGGTCTGACCAGCAGCGTCGACGACAAACCAGTCGCGCTTTACTGTTTCCGGTTTAGCAGTAAAAGTTTTCATTCTTTATAGCCTCAGGGGCCGCCCTGTAAATTAGACGGCGGATCTTACTGAATAGTGCGTACTTTGACAAGTCAAAGGCAGCCGGATACAGACGCTTTCGGGGGCTCGGGTCGGCGCGTCCGTTCAACGGCAAGATTCTTCGGCGGCGGCGCATCACTTCCACTGCAGAAAGAGGTGCGCAATTATGCAGATTGCGAAAAATAATTCAACCTGCTTTTATGATTGTTTTGCCCAAGGAGCACCCCGATGGACTATCGCCAGCTAGGCCGAACCAATCTGAACGTGAGTGCCCTCTGCCTCGGAACCATGACCTGGGGCGAGCAAAACAGCGAGGCAGACGCCTTCGCCCAGATTGAACGAGCCAAGAGCGCCGGGATCAACTTCATCGATACCGCCGAGATGTACCCGGTGCCGCCCAAGGCCGAAACCTACGCCACCACCGAACGCTACATCGGCAATTACTTCAAGAGCCGCGGCGATCGCGCCGACTGGATCCTGGCCAGCAAGATCGCCGGCCCCGGCAATACCATCGATTACATCCGCGACAAGAACCTTCGGCACAATCGGCAGCACATCACCGAAGCCGTGGACGCCAGCCTCAAGCGCCTGCAAACCGACTACATCGACCTGTACCAGCTGCACTGGCCGGAGCGCAGCACCAACTTCTTCGGGCAACTGGGCTACAAGCACCAGACCGAAGCCAACCTGACCCCGCTGGAGGACACCCTTGAAGCGCTGGACGAACAGGTCCGCGCCGGCAAGATCCGCCACATCGGCCTGTCCAACGAGACGCCGTGGGGCACCATGCGCTTCCTGGCCCTGGCCGAAGCCCGGGGCTGGCCGCGCGCCGTATCGATCCAGAACCCGTACAACCTGCTCAATCGCAGCTTCGAAGTCGGCCTGGCGGAAATCGCCATCCGCGAGCAGTGCGGCCTGCTCGCCTATTCGCCGCTGGCGTTCGGCTTCCTGTCAGGCAAGTACGAAGGTGGCGCCCGCCCACCGAAAGCTCGCCTGAGCCTCTACAGCCGCTTCAGCCGCTATTTCAACCCACAGTCGGAAGCGGCCTGCAGCCGGTACGTGGCCCTGGCTCGCGAACACGGCCTGGACCCGGCGCAAATGGCCCTGGCGTTCGTGACGCAGCAGCCGTTCGTGACCAGCAACATCATTGGCGCGACCACCATGGAGCAACTGGAAAGCAACATAGCCAGTTTCGACTTGAAGCTGTCGGAGGAAGTGCTGGAAGGGATCGAGGCGATTCACAAGGATCATCCGAACCCTGCGCCATAATTGAAAAAGATCGCAGCCTGCGGCAGCTCCTACATGGGATTGGCGTAAACCCTGTAGGAGCTGCCGCAGGCTGCGATCTTTTCAGCCATCAAAAATAAATCAAAGCGACCGCGCAATGATCTCCTTCATGATCTCGTTCGTCCCGGCATAGATCCGCTGCACGCGCGCATCCGCCCATGCCCGCGCGATCGGGTATTCCCACATGAACCCGTAGCCACCGTGCAACTGCACACACTCATCCAGCACCTTGCACTGCAGGTCGGTGCCCCAATACTTGGCCATCGCCGCCGTCGGCACGTCGAGCTTGCCTTGCAGGTGCAGTTCCAGACAGCGGTCGACGAAGACACGACCGATCTGGATTTCCGTGGCCATCTCCGCCAGTTTGAACCGGGTATTCTGAAAATCCGCGATCGACTTGCCGAACGCCTTGCGCTCGCGGGTGTAGTCCAGCGTCCATTGCAGCGCCGCTTCGGCTGAGGCCAGCCCGCCAATGGCCACCGTGAGGCGCTCCTGAGGCAACTCCTGCATCAGGTAGGCAAAGCCCATCCCGGCCTGGCCCAGCAGGTTTTCCTTGGGCACACGCACGTCCTGGAAGAACAGCTCCGAGGTGTCCTGGGCTTTCATCCCGACCTTCTCCAGGCGCTTGCCCTTGTCGAAGCCCGGCGTATCGGCTTCCACCAGAAACAGGCTGGTGCCTTTCGCGCCGGCCTTCGGATCGGTCTTGGCGACGACGATCACCAGATCGGCCAGGTAGCCGTTGGTGATGAAAGTCTTGGAGCCGTTGATCACGTACTCGTCACCATCAAGCACGGCCGTGGTTTTCACGCCCTGCAGATCGGAACCGGCGCCCGGTTCGGTCATGGCGATCGCGGTCACCATCTCGCCGGACACCAGTTTCGGCAGGTACTTCTGCTTCAGCGCCTCACTGCCGTAATGCAGGATGTAAGGCGCCACGATGTCCGAGTGCAGGGAGAAACCGATGCCGGTCAGGCCAAGCCGCCCCACCTCTTCGATCACCACCGCACTGTAGAGAAAGTCCGCCCCCAGGCCGCCGTACTCTTCCGGCAGGTGGGAGCAGAGCATCCCCGCCTCCCCTGCCTTGTTCCACAGTTTGCGGTCGATATAGCCTTGTTTTTCCCATTGCCCATGGAAGGGCACCGCCTCCTTTTCGAGAAACGTCCGCACGCTGTCGCGGAAAAGCTCGTGCTCGGAACTGAACAAGGTTCTGGGGATCATGCGGCACCTTTACTTTGTTTTTAGAAGGAGTTGACCTTCAGAGACTATGCCTCGCTTCCGATACAGGACACTGGACACATCCGACAAAAAATAAGACGATCCAGCCGTCTGGTGACCACTTCCCCCTATAAAAATAAAGTTGAATTATGTCTAACCAAGCCTCCACGCCCCTGCGGCGCGTCAGCATCCTGGCCATCGACCGGGTTTTCGCTTCCACCCTCATGCAAGCCAAGGATTTCTTCCACCTCGCCAGCCTGCGCTACGGCAAACAGCTGGGCCAGGGCCTGACACCGGCGTTCGAAACCCGCCTGGTCAGCCCCGATGGCAAACCGGTCAGCACCTTCAGCGATGTGATGATTCCGGTGGACGGCGGGCTGGAAAACGCCGACATCATCATTCTCCCCGCGTTCTGGGACGATTTTGAAAGCCTCTGCAAACGCTACCCGCAAGTCCTGCCCTGGTTGCGCCAACAGCATGCGCGCGGCGCCGTGTTGTGCGGCGAGGCCACCGGTGTGTTCTGGCTGGCCGAAGCCGGGCTGCTCAACGGCAAGGAAGCGACCACCTACTGGCGCTTCTTCAATGCCTTCGCCGAACGCTTCCCACAGGTCCAGCTCAATCAGGACAAACACCTTACCGACGCCGATAACCTGTACTGCGCCGGCGGCACCACCTCGGCGTGCGACCTGTACATTTACCTGATCGAGCGCTTCTGTGGCGCCAATGTGTCCCAGGCCGTAGCGCGGGACATTCTGTATGAGGTGCAGCGCAGCTACTCGCCGGGACGCATCGGTTTTGGAGGCCAGAAGCTGCACCAGGACGTGATCATCCTGCAGATCCAGCACTGGCTCGAAGAACACTTCGCCGACAAGTTCCGCTTCGAAGACGTCGCCCGCGAACACGGCATGAGCATCCGCAACTTCATGCGCCGCTTCCAGACCGCCACCGGCGACAAGCCACTGCATTACCTGCAACGCCTGCGCATCGAAACCGCCAAGGGCTTGTTGTCCGGCAGCCGCAAGAGCATCAAGACCATCAGTTATGAGGTGGGCTATGACGATGCGAGCTTCTTTGCGCGGCTGTTCCGCCAGCACACGGAGCTGTCGCCGAACCAGTATCGGCAGCAGTTTCAGCAGGCTGCCTGAGCCTCAAGGCATTCGCAAAACACTGTAGGAGCTGCCGAAGGCTGCGATCTTTTGATCTTGAAAAATCAAAATCAAAAGATCGCAGCCTTCGGCAGCTCCTACAGGGTGGATCTTCAGCGCATAAAAAAGGGCCTGCAAATGCAGGCCCTTTTATTTTACGAATCCTCTTACGGCTTGTGCGCCCGAGCCAGGAATTCATGGGATTGCATTTCCAACAGACGACTCAGGGTACGCTGGAATTCGAAGTTCAAGCGCCCGCCGGTGTACAGATCCTTGAGTTCGACTTCGGCAGAAATGATCAGCTTCACGTTACGGTCGTAAAACTCGTCGACCATGTTGATGAAGCGCCGGGCGATGTCGTCGGTGGTGACGCTCATCTGCTCGACATCGCTGAGCAGCACGGCGTGGAAGATTTTGCCCAGTTCGATGTAGTCGTTCTGGCTGCGCGGGCCGTCGCACAGTTCACGAAAGTTGAACCAGGCCACGTCATCGCAGGTGCGCAGGGCACGAATCTCACGATTTTCGATCATCAGCACGTCATTTTCGACCGCAGCCGTGCATTCCGGCGTCAGCGCACGGAAGCTCTTGCGCAGGCTTTCGTTGGCGGCTTCGTCGAGCGGATAGTGGAACAGCTCGGCTTGTTCGAGGTGACGCAGACGATAGTCGACGCCGCTGTCGACGTTGACGATCTCGGTATTCTGCTTGATCAGCGCAATGGCCGGCAGGAAGCGCGCGCGTTGCAGGCCGTCCTTGTACAGGCCGTCCGGCACGATGTTCGACGTCGCGACCAGGGTCACGCCGTTCTTGAACAGTTCTTCCATCAGGGTGCCGAGGATCATGGCGTCGGTGATGTCGGAAACGAAGAATTCATCGAAGCAGATGACCCGGGCTTCGGTGGCGAAGCGCTTGGCGATGATGGTCAGCGGGTTTTTTTCGCCGCCCAGGGTTTTCATCTCTTCGTGCACGCGCTTCATGAAGCGGTGGAAGTGCGTACGGGACTTTTCCTTGAAGGGCAGTGCTTCGAAGAAGGTGTCCACCAGGTAAGTCTTGCCGCGACCTACGCCGCCCCAGAAATACAGGCCCTTGACCGGGGTCTGATCCTTCTTGCCAAACAACTTGCCCAGCAGGCCCGGCTTGTTTTGCTCGGCCGCGACCAGATCGTCGTACAGGCGCTGCAAATGACGCACGGCAGTTTCCTGCGCGGCATCATGGAAGAATTCCGGGCGTTTCAGATCAGCTTGATATCGTTCTAGGGGCGTCATAATTCGTTAGCAAGGCAACAAAAACGGGCCGACACTGTAGCGACGGCCCGGAGGAATGGCAATCGGCCCTTGGTCGGGCCGGACCGTTGTTTAGTCCTGAACAGGCGTCAGGGCAATGCGCAAAGCCTCGACGGCAGCATCACGCGCAGCACTGCTGGCAAAGGCCGGGCTGTCGGCAACGCACTCGCCTTCCAGCCAGACGCTGAAGTTCAGGTCTTCATTTCGCACGTCCAGTGGCTGACCCGATTGCAGTTGCTTGGTCACCTGACCGGCGGTCTTGCCGTCGGCGAAGTTGCGCGACAGCAGCAGTTGCTCGCCATCGGCGGCCAGCAGACGGAAACGGAAGCTGCCGTCGTCTTCGCGGAAGCTGACAAAACGTGCGGCTTTCGCAGCCTTCTTCTTGGTGGTCGCCGCGACTTGGGTCTGGGCAACGAAGGAGCGCAGGCCCACCGCTTCACGCAGTTCATTGAGGAAGGGTGTCGCGACCGCACGGGCCTTTTTCGCACCGTGTTGCAGGATGTCTTCCAGATCCGCCGGGCGCTCGATCAGTTGGTTGTAGCGCTCACGAGATTCGCCCAGTTCACTGTCCAGCAGTTGGAACAGACGATTCTTCGCCTCGCCCCAACCCAGGCCCTGCAACAATTCGCTGCGGAACTCGTCGGCCTGCGCCGGGGTGGCGAATGCCTGGAACAGGGTGAACAGGTGCGAGTTATCAGGATCCTTGGCTTCACCCGGTGCGCGGGAGTCGGTGACGATCCGCGAAATCGCGTCCTTCATTTCCTTGGCGCTTGAGAACAGCGGAATGGTGTTGTCGTAGCTCTTCGACATCTTGCGGCCATCCAGGCCCGGCAACGTGGCGACGCTCTCTTCGATCAACGCCTCGGGCATGGTGAAGAACTCTTTGCCCTGGCCAAACAGGTGGTTGAAGCGCTGGCCGATGTCCCGCGCCATTTCCACGTGCTGGATCTGGTCGCGACCGACCGGCACCTTGTGCGCGTTGAACATCAGGATGTCCGCCGCCATCAGCACCGGGTAGCTGTACAGGCCCATGGTGATGCCGGCGTCCGGGTCTTCGCCGGTCTCGACGTTCTTGTCCACGGAAGCCTTGTAGGCGTGGGCGCGATTGAGCAGGCCCTTGGCGGCGACGCAGGTCAGCAGCCAGGTCAGCTCGGGGATTTCCGGGATGTCGGACTGGCGGTAGAAGGTCACGCGGTCGACATCCAGGCCACCGGCCAGCCAGGTCGCGGCGATTTCCAGACGCGAGCGCTGGATGCGCAGCGGGTCATCGCACTTGATCAGGGCGTGATAGTCGGCCAGGAAGTAGAACGAATCGGCATTGCTGTCACGGCTGGCGACGATCGCCGGGCGGATGGCGCCAGCGTAGTTGCCCAGGTGCGGCGTGCCGGTGGTGGTGATGCCGGTGAGGATACGGGTACGGGTCGTCATGGGTAATCGCTTGTCAGACTGCAATCAATTCGAGAGACGCGGCAGGATCAGATCCTTGAGATCGGTCAGCTTGCCATGAAAAAAGTGTCCGCATTCTGCCACTTTCAGCAGCTCATGGGGACGTTCGAGCTTGTCGGACCATTGGTAAACGACTTGTGGATCGATCACTTCGTCGGTTTCCGGCTGGATCAAGGTCAACTCGCCGTGCTGCGGCAGTTGATCCTGATCCCCCAGGCGCATGACCGCCGGCGCGACCATGAACAGATGCTTGAGCTGCTCGCCCTTGGCCTCAAGGCGTCCGCCGAGACTTGCTGCAACAAAACCGCCGAAGGAGAAACCGAACAGGGTCAGCGGCAACTCCGGGTGTTTGCTGCGAAACCATTCGGCGACAGCCTGGGCATCATCAACTTCACCGGTGCCCATGTCGTGGGAACCCTCGCTGGCACCGACGCCACGATAGTTGAAGCGCAGGGTCACCAGTCCGGCGTCGCGCGCGGTGCGCTGCAGGGTCGAAACCACTTTGTTGAGCATGGTGCCGCCCTGTACCGGGTTCGGATGGCAGATGAGTGCCAGGCCGCGAGGTTGCTCGTTGTCCAGGTAAAGGGCTTCCAGTTGACCCACCGGGCCATCAATCACTACAGGGGTTTCGCGCATAAGCAAGGAAGGAACTCCGTGACCTCGAATCGGGTCGACTCGTCTAGCAAATTGTCTGTGGCTGTCTATTGCGAGTGAATCGCGGTATACAGCGCAGGTTCGAGCCGTTAACGTAAAGCAAAGCCGTTTATAGAGGAAGGACTCGTGGAACACTCGCTCTTAGTTTGGTTGCTACCGACTCTTGCCCTGGTTGTGGGTGTCGCCATTGGGTTCCTGATCGCTCGCCTTGCGCCGAATGCCGCGCCTAGCAGCACGCAACGTCAGCTGGACGATATTCAGGAACGTTTCGACAGTTATCAGAACGAAGTGGTGACCCACTTCAACAGCACTGCGTCATTGGTCAAGAAACTGACTGCGAGCTATCAGGAAGTGCAGGACCATCTCGCGGAGGGCGCCAATCGCCTGGCCCTGGACGAACAGACTCGCCAACGCCTGCTGGCCTCCCTGCACGCCGATGCGGCGCAGGCACCCCGTGAACGCCTGACGCCACCGCGCGATCAGGAGCCGCCGCGCGACTACGCACCCAAAGCCCCGAACGCGCCCGGCATGCTCGATGAGCATTACGGCCTGAAGAAGTAATCAGGTTTCAGGTGTGAAAAAGCCCCCGGACGAGTGATTGTCCGGGGGCTTTTTATTACTGATCCGTTTTATCTGTTGCCCTCCCCGCCCCCTTCGCGGGCAAGCCCGCTCCCACAGTGGTCGATCTCGGACACAAAATCTGCATTCAACACTAACCTGTGGGAGCGGGCTTGCCCGCGAAGAGGCCAGAACTGACGATACAAAAAAGCCCGCCTGATCTACTTGGGATCGGGCGGGCATTTTTTATGCCTGGGGTTCAATCAGACGCTCAAGGGTACTGCTGAACCTGACCTTGCTGCTGACCACCATATTGCTGGCCCGGAATCGCCTTGAGGTTGACCTCTACACGGCGGTTCTGCGCCCGGCCATTGGCGTCGCCGTTGCTGGCAACCGGACTGTCCGGCCCTGCGCCACGAGCGCTCAGGTTGGCACCGCTGACACCTTGCGAGGTCAGGTAGGTGGCCACGCTTTGTGCACGACGCTGGGACAGATCCATGTTGTGCTGGCGGCTGCCAGTGCTGTCGGTATAGCCCACGATTTCGATCTGGTTCTGGTTGAACTCTTTCAGCGAGCCCGCCAGGTTGTTCAGCGGCTGATAGAAACTTGGGGCAATGTTTGCCGAGTCGGTAGCAAACGTGATGTTGCCCGGCATGATCAGCTTGATCTGGTCGCCCTGGCGCTGCACTTCAACACCGGTGTTGGCCATGCTGGCACGCAACTTTTTCTCTTGCTGGTCGGCGTAATAACCGTAACCGGCGGCCGAAGCACCGACCACTGCCGCACCGATCAGCGCGCCCTTGCCACGGTTATCGTGGTTGATCGCAGCACCCGCCAGCGCACCGGCCAGAGCGCCGAGACCACCATACTTCGCGGTCTTGCTCATGCCTTCGGAGCCGCTGTCCGCCTGCCCCTGAGCCTGGCCTTGACCGCCGTAAGGATTGGGCGAGGCACAACCGGACAAAACGGCCACAGCCGTAGCGACAATAATCAAACGACGCGTGGTGAACATGTATAGCTCCTACTTTTTTGCATTCTGTGGTGCAACGGACCAAGGCATAGCCATTGCGGGTGTTGGATCACTTCCGGGAACAAAAATTCCACTCGTTACAAATCAGGCCCGTACAAAGGGGTTTTCGCGCATTTCATCGCCCAGACGGGTGTCCGGACCATGCCCGGCGACCACCGTCGCCTCTTCGTCGAGGGTGTACAAACGCTGCTTGATCGAACGCACGATGGTGGCCTGGTCGCCACCCCACAAATCCGTGCGTCCTACCCCACGCTTGAACAACGTGTCACCGGCAATCAGCAGCTTGGCATCGGCAAACCAGAAACTCATCGACCCCGGTGTGTGCCCAGGCGTGTGAAGCGCCACGCCACAGCCGCAGGCCAGCTCTTCATCATCGGCCAGCCAGCGGTCCGGGGACGGCACCGGAGTGTAAGGGACACCGAACATCTGGCACTGCATTTCCAGGTTGTCCCAGAGGAACTGGTCTTCCTTGTGCAGATGCAGGGTCGCGCCGGTTTTCTCCTTGAGTTGACCGGAAGCCAGGAAGTGATCGAGGTGCGCGTGGGTGTGAATGATGCTGACCACTTTCAACCCCAGGGCATCGAGACGCGCCAGGATCAGCTCATGATTGCCACCCGGATCGACGACGATGGCCTTTTTCGTCACCGGATCGCCGATGATGGTGCAATTGCACTGCAAAGGGCCGACGGGGAAGGTTTCGCGGATAAGGGTGGGATGCTGGGACATCGGGGGCCTGCTCGATAAACGGGGAGGGGCGATTTTCGCACAATTGAGTATCCAGCCAATGGCCGCGATGTGTAACGTGAAAAATCCTTAACCCAGCACCCCCAATTCCTTCGCCCGCGCCACGGCCTGCGTACGCCGCTCGACCCCGAGTTTGCTGTTGATGTGGCTGGCGTGGGTCTTGACCGTGTGCAAGGAAATAAACAGCTGATCGCTGATTTCCTGGTTCGAACAGCCTTGGGCAATCAATCGCAGAACCGCCAGTTCCCGCGTGCTGAGTTGCTCCGCAGCCGCGCCGGATTCCGCTCCGGGGCGGGCTGTCAGCGCCGGCAGCTTTTCACTGAGGCTCAGGGAAACAGGGGTTGGCGAACACTGTTGAAGCTGCCCACGCAGCCAGTCCGGGTGCTCGGCCAGCAAGCCCTCGAAGGGTTGCAGCACGCCCCCACCAGCGGCGTCCAGCGCCTGAGCCAGTGCCTTGCGTGCTTCCGGCTCCCGTCCGCTTCCCAGCAATAACGCCACTTTCTGGGTCAGCGCCATGGCACTGAGCATCTGCCGACCGCTTTGCTGGCCATGTTCGAGCAGCGCATTCAATCGCCCCTCGGCCAGCATCGGCTGGCCCTGGATGAAGTCCAGCAACGCTTGTTGCAATTCGATATGCAGCGGCAATTGCGGATGGAACTCCGGCGGTGCCGCCCCGTTTTCGCCGTTGTAGGTCTGCCCCAGGCGCGCCAGCCAGGCTTCGGCCAGATCGGTACGCCCCTGGGCCAGCCAGAGCTCACATTTGACCAGGGTAATCATGGCCAGGTAGTAGATCGGCGGCACGTCCCAGATGTGCATGAGCCGCTCGGCTTCGGCCAATTCGGCAAAGGCCTTGGCGAACTCGCCGCTGCTGCCTTCCAGCCTGGCAATCACGCAGTGGCCAATAAGCACGCTGATGTCACGACAGGCGCGCGCCTCGCTCAGACCGGCCTGCAAGCGCACCCGCGCCAATTGCGGCTGCATGCGCAGGGCCAGCAAAAAGCCTTCGTACAGGGTCAGCCGGGCGCGAACCGCATACAGCCGTTGTGCAGACAAGCTCTGCAGGCGTTGCATGCCCTGACGGACCTCTTCCAGTGCCCGACAGATTTCTCCGCGGGCTTGCAGCACCCGTGCGCGGTCGTAGTGCGCCAGCGCTTCGAATAACGGGTTGCCGACACGTTGCGCCAGCTCCAGCGATTCGCGGTTCAGTCCCCGTGCCCGCCATAAGTCCCCATCGGCAATGGCCAGGTTGGACAAGGTCGAGAGGCACATCAGGCGCTGGCCGTAACGCTTGGCCGGAAGGCTTTCCAATGCCTCGCGGCAGTACCGCAGCGTGAGTTCGCGGTTGCCGCGCCCACGGGCAATGATGCCACTCAACGCCAGCCATTGAGCCAGCATGGATTTCTGGGCGGTGGCCGACGGCGCGGGCAGGAAGCGGCTCAAATGGCTGGCCAGCTCTTCGGCAGCATCCAGCTGGCAAGCCAGGCCCAGCGCCCAGCTATACAGCACAATCAGGCGCGGGGTGCTGATCAGCAAGCTGTCAGGCAAGTCCATTTTCCAGCGCAGCAACATGCCGACATTCTGCTCGGCCAGCAGTTGCTCTTCGGAGAGGTTCTGCACCAGGTTCGCCGCGACGTCCAGGTGACCGGCACGCAAGGCTTGCTCCACCGCCTCATCGAGCAGTCCCTGGGCATTGAACCAGCGGCAGGCACGCAGGTGCAGGCTCGCGGCCGGTACCATCGACTGGGACGTCGGCCGAGTGCGCAACAGATCGGAAAACAGATGGTGATAACGGTACCAATGACCATGTTCATCCAGCGGCACCAGGAACACTTGATGGGCAAGCAGGAAGCGCAGGATCTCTCCGCTGTCATGGGCGTCGCGAACGGCATCGCACAGTTCGCTGCAAAAACGCTCCTGGGGCGCCGTGTCATAAAGGAACGACTGGACCTCGGCGGGCAGGCAATCGATGACTTCTTCGAGCAGGTAATCGCGGATCAACCCCTCCCCGCCATGCAACGATTGCGGGAGCGTGCCATCGGTGCCCGCCTCCGAAGCCGCCAGCAGCCAGAAACGTAAACCCGCAACCCAGCCTTCGCTGCGCTGGATAAGGTTTTCCAGTGCCTCGCCGCGCAAGGAGCTGCTGTGCCGGTCAAGCAGGCTCAAGGCCTCGTCATGGGTCAGGCGCAGGTCCTGTTCATGCAACTCGAGCAGTTGCCGCGACAGCCGCAGCCGCGCCAGGTGCCAGTCGGGACGTTGGCGGCTGGTGACCATCACCAGCAAACCATCGGGAAGATGGTTGAGGAAAAACTGCAGGCAACGGTCCAGCACTGGCCCCTGAGCCAGATGGTAATCATCCAGCACCAGCAGCAAGGGCTTCGCCGTGGACAGGTGTACGGCCAGTTCGTCGAGCAAGCCGTCGAGCCATTCTTCGAATGCGAACGGCTGATGGCGCTGGCGCATTTTCAACAGCCCGAGGGATTGCCTGCCCAGGTGCGGGAAATAGTCCTGAAGGCCTTCCAGCAGCCGTTCGAGAAAGCGCCCCGGGTCACTGTCTCGCGGGCTCAACCCCAGCCAGAGGCTTTGCCAGTGCCCCGGCAAACCCTGACAAAACTCCACCGCCAGCGAACTCTTGCCGAACCCTGCCGGGGCACTGACCAGCAATAACCTGCCTGCAAGCCCGGCACTCAGACGCTCGCACAAACGTGGACGCAGCACATGGCCGTCGGGCAATGGCGGACGGAAAAACCGCCCGTCGAGTGTCGCGACGGCAACCGGTGCAGAACCTGGGGATGTGGACAAATCAGTCATAGCCGGCTCTTGTTTGAATTGCGGGTGGCGGCGTTGCAGATGTCCGCAGACTAGCCGTAAACGGATAGGGAATGAAGGTAATTGCTACAAATGGCTACAAAAAGTCTACAAGCAAAAAAAAACGCCCCGAACCAGTCGGGGCGTTTCAGAGGGTGCGGCCTCTACTCAGTTCACCTTAGCGAACACCGTCCTGACGCAAGGCGGCCGGGGTGAAGTCGCTGGTGGTCGCAGTGAAGCCGAAGTCGTAAGCCGACTTCTCTTCGTTCTTCATGCCCAGCGCCAGGTAACGACCCGACTGCAGGTCATACAGGGCCTCGAGGGCGTACCACGGCACTTGCTTGTCGTAGTAGTTCTCGGCATGGGCCTCACCTACACGCCACAGCTGGCCACGACCGTCGTAATGGTCGATGACCGCTGCCTGCCAGGTATCTTCGTCGATGTAGAAGTCACGCTTGGCGTAGATGTGACGCTGGCCTTCCTTCAAGGTGGCAACCACATGCCACACCCGACGCAGCTCGTAACGCGCCAGATCCTGGTTGATGTGACCGGCCTTGATGATGTCGGTGTACTTGAGGCTCGGGTCGTCGAGCTTGTAGCTGTCGGAGGCGATGTACATCTCTTTCTTGCCTTCGAGCTTCCAGTCGTAACGATCCGGCGCACCGTTGTACATGTCCAGGTTGTCGGAAGTACGCAGGCCGTCAGCCGCGGTGCCCGGGCCGTCATAGGACACTTGTGGCGCACGACGCACACGACGCTGGCCGGCGTTGTAGACCCAAGCCGAGCGCGGTTCCTTGACCTGGTCGAGGGTTTCGTGAACCAGCAGCACACCACCGGCCAGACGCGCCGGCGCGGTCACTTTCTGCTTGAAGTAGAACAGGATGTTGCCCGGGTTTTTCGGATCGTAATCCTTCATCTTGTCGCGGAACACGAACTGGTCCTGGAAGTACACCAGGCTGAACGAGCCGTTCGGCTGTGGCGTGGCCTGGGTTACCAGGCGAGTCACGCTACCACCGCGATAACGGGTGATGTGGTTCCAGATGACTTCAACGCCACTTTTCGGAATCGGGAACGGAATGGCGGTTTCAAAGTTCTCCAGGCCGTTGCCGCCGGACACCAGGTTGGTGTTGGTAGCGTTGCGCTTGATGGCGGCGAATACATCATCCGGCACGGTAGCACCGCGATGGGATGGATAGACCGGCATCTTGAAGGTTTCCGGGTAGCGCTTGAACATCGCGTACTGGCCCGGTGCGAGCTTGTCCTTGTACTGGTCGACGTTCTGCGCCGTGATGGTAAACAGCGGTTTTTCGCTGGCGAACGGATTGGACAGGAAACCTTTGCTGTCGACCGTACCGGCGTTCTTCGCCATCGGCTTCCAGGCCGGGATCGAACCGTCGGCGTTACCCGCCATTTCGGCACCCATCGGGGTCAGGCTCTTGCCCAGCTTGTCGGCCTCGGCCTGGGGAACCGCTGCGATGACGCTGGTCGCCAGCAGCGAAAGACCCAGAACACCGGCGTGGAACAGACTCTTTGTTATTTTCATATGTTTGTTCGTCCTGAAAATTCAGTGCTTAGAAGTTCACGCCGACGCTGAGCGCAACGAAGTCGCGGTCATCCACGGTGGTGTACTTGCCGTCGAAGAAGTTGGTGTAGGCCAGGCTCGCGGTGTAGGTGTTCTGGTACTCGGCATCGACACCGAGGCTCACCGCCTTGCGGCCTTCCTCGAAGTTGCCGCCAGGGCCTGGCGAGTAACCGCTCACGTCATGGGACCAGGCAACGTTCGGCTTGAGGTTCACACCGGCAAACACGTCGTTGTATTCCCAGATGGCACGACCGCGGTAGCCCCACGAAGTCGCAGTGGTGAAACCTTCGTCGGTGCAGTTGCGGCTGCGGTTGTTGGTAGGCGTACCCGGGCCGGCACCGTTGATGGTGCTGGTGTTGAGCGCCACGCAGGTATCGAGCGCGCCAGAGGCTGGCAACTCACCCGGGCCGTAGACCGGATCGCGGCCATAACGAACATCGGAAGTGCTTTCCAGGCCGCCGACGTGGGTCACGCCCACTTCACCCACCAGGGTCAGACGGCTGGCGCCCATGACTTGGTCGAAGAAGTGCGTCAGGGTGGTCTGGAACTGGGTGATCTCCTTGCGACGATACCCGTGCAGGTCCTGCCCCGGCACGCCGGTCAGCAGCGATGCGTTGGTCAACGGGTTGTTCGGGTTGTTGTTGCCCAAAGGACGTACACCGGCGAACAGGATGTCGGTGGAGTTGAGCTGCACCGGAGCGTTCGGACGGTAGCTGATCTCACCGCTCCACGCGGTACCGGTAGGCAGGGTGGTGGAGAAGCTCAAGCCATACAGGCGAATGTCCTCCGGGTATTCGATGAAGTACTGCGAATTACCCGCCACCAGCAATGGCGCCAGCGCGGCGAACGGCCCCGGGAGTCCCGCCGCTGTGTTGTAGACCGACTGCGGCGCACCGGTGGCACTGAAGATCGGCGCACGGCTGTGGTAGTTCATGAAATAGGCACCGAATTCGGTGTCCAGTGGATCGAACATGTACTTGAAGGACGCGCCCCACTGGCCGCCGTCGCGGGCATCACGATCGCCGCCACGACGTACCAGAACACCCTCATTGTTGACGTCGACGCCGTTGGCGGCCAAAGGCCCCAGGGCAATGGCCGGAATCTGCGAGCGCTTGGCCAGCACGCGCAGGTTGTCGTTACAGCCGTCGGCAACGATGTCCGGCTGGGAGAAGAACGTGCCGCAGTTATCGACGACGGTCTGGTCCCATTCAATTTGATAGAACGCTTCGGCCGAGAGGTTTTCGGTCAGGCTCTGGGACACATAGAACATGTTGACCGGGATCAGGCCTTCCTTGATCTCGGCACCCGGACGACGGAACGCGGACACGTCGATCGGGTTGATCGAGTTGATGCCACCACCGATGAAGGTACTTTCACCCCAGCTCACCACCTGCTTGCCCAGGCGCACGGAGCCTGGTTGATCGGCAATGGAGTAGTTGTGGTAGACGAAGGCGTCGAGGATCTGGCCGCCGGCGGACTTGGCGCCTTCCTTGCGGCCCGCGTCGCTGATGTCCTTGAACGGACGGCTTTCGTCCTTCAGTTCAAAGTCGTACCAGTACTTGCCACGGACGAAAACACCGGTATCGCCGTATTTGAGTTCAAGGTCATGGATGCCCTTGAAGATCTTCGAGAAGGTTTCCCCGCTCTTGAAGTTCAGGTGACCGTCATCAGAAGTCTGGGACAGACCCTTGCCGCCGTTGTTGACACCGATGAGGTTCTTGTTGGCACTTTCGGTAGACCAACTGGCACCGAGCGACAGGGATGAGTCGAACTGACCTTCGATTTCACCGACGTTGAAACTGACGCCGAATGCTGGCCCGGCGAGCGTAGAGGCAAGACTGACAGCCAGGGGCAGCTTCGCCCGGCGCCAGAACTGGTTTACTGATGTCATCGACGCTACTCCATGTGCATTTTATTTTTATGGCATTGAGCACTTCTAAAAACGCTGTGGATAACCGGGAGCCATGGCATCCCAAAGTCATTCCAAAGTTGCATCGCCCCGGTTCGTGCGGTTGCCCCGTTCTTAAAAATCCTTGAGCGGACTATAGCCAGCAGGTAGTAGTGCTTGATCCCTCTAAAGTGTGATTTGCAGTTGCCAGCCACTCTGGAACAGTCCTTTCGCCAGTCCGACACCCGTCGGCACGGCAAGGATGGCTGAAAATTTCGATTTGACAAGCCAAGCGCTTGCTTGGTGGGGCTGGCGTGCCCTTTCGGGCACGCCGGGAGGTGCTTAAAGCGTCGAGAGGAAGGTGCTGTTGGTGGCCTGCCATTCGCTGATGTCGACACGAATGCGCTTCTTGTCGAGTTTGCCGACGCTGGTCTTGGGAATTTCAGTAACAAGGGCGATCTGACTCGGAATCGCCCACTTGCTCAGGTGCCCCAACTCCACAAAAGGCTTGAGGTGTTCCTTGAGTTCCCGCGCCCCGATGACATGACCTTCACGCAGTACGAGCAGGGCAAACGGCCGCTCTCCCCACTGCGGATCAGGGATCCCCACCACTGCTACTTCACGTACCGCCACATGACGACTGATCAGGTCTTCCAGGTCCAGGGAGGAGATCCACTCGCCACCGGTCTTGATCACGTCCTTGATACGGTCACGAATGTCGATCACCCCCATGCTGTCCAGGGTCGCCACGTCGCCGGTGTGCAGCCAGCCTCCGGCCCAGAGCTCCGCGCCCTTCTGCGGTTCATTGAAATAACCCTCGGTCAGCCAGGGTGCGCGCAGCACCAGTTCGCCCTGGGTCTCGCCGTCGGCGGGCAGGAAGTTGCCCTCGGTGTCGACGATCGCCGCCTCCACCAGCGGCCCGGGCACGCCGGCCTTGATCCGGTAAGTGGTGCGTTCGTCTTCCGTGCCGGCCATCAACTCATCGTTCAAATGGGCGCATGACACCAGTGGCCCGGTTTCCGACATGCCGTAGGCGGCGGTCAACTGAATGCCCTTGGCCTTGGCCGCCTCGTACAGCGTGCGGTTCAAGGCGCTGCCGCCGATGACGATTTTCCAGCCGCCGAAGTCGACGTTCTGCGCAGCCTTGGCATTGAGGACCATCTGCAAAATGGTCGGTACGCAATGGGAGAACGTGACCTTCTCCTTGCGCCACAACTCCACCAGGTACTCCGGGTCATAGCGGCCGGGGTACACCTGCTTGAGTCCGAGCATGGTCGCCACATACGGCAGGCCCCAGGCGTGGACGTGGAACATCGGTGTGATCGGCATGTACACGTCGCTGGTACCCAGCAGGCGCACGCTGTCGATCGCGCCCATGATGGTCGACACGCCCATGGTGTGCAGCACCAGTTGCCGATGGGTGAAGTACACGCCCTTGGGATTGCCGGTGGTGCCGGTGGTATAGAACGTGGTCGCGACCGAGTTTTCGTCGAAATCCTGGAAATCGTACTGCGGGCTCGCCGCGGCCAGCAGTTGTTCGTATTCGCCGACAAGGTTCGGCAGGTCCGCGGTTGTTTCCGGCAGGTCAGTCAGCAACAGGGTTTTGTCGACCGTGGTCAGATGCCCTTCGATGGCTTTGTAGAGGCCGACGAACTCGCTGTTGACCAGCACAAAGCGGTCCTCGGCGTGGTTCATGGTGTAGAGGATCTGTTCCGGCGACAGGCGCACGTTGATGGTGTGGATCACCGCGCCGATCATCGGGATGGCGAACATGCATTCCAGGTAACGATGGCTGTCCCAGTCCATCACACCCACGGCATCCCCGGGCTTGACCCCGGCCGCTGTCAGCACGTTGGCCAGGCGGGCCACCCGCTCGATCAGGGTCGGGTAGCTGTAGCGCAACTTGTCGCGGTAGATGATCTCGCGGGTTTTCTCATAACGGGCACCGGACATCAGCAGCCGCTTGATCAGCAGCGGGTATTGGTAAGCGCCTTCGGCCGGGGGGATAACGCGAGTCTGCAACATAAGAATCCCTTTTTCTGACTGCACGGACGTGACTGAACGTAAGCACTGTAGTGCCCCAGATCGTCAGCCAAATCAGCCAAAGGAATGATTTGTAGAACTCCGCAAATGCTAGCATTGCGCCAGCACCGGCCATTTACCACGCACTGTAGGAGCTGCCGCAGGCTGCGATCTTTTGATCTTGATCTTCGGCAACTCCAGAATTGTCAAAGATCAAAAGATCGCAGCCTGCGGCAGCTCCTACAGGGAATCACGATTGATCAATGCATCTCGGTAAAAGCGAGTTTCACGCCAATCGCAATCAGCACCGCACCCATGGTCCGGTCGAACCAGTGCCCCATGCGCGCGAAACCGGCGCGTACGCGCTGCTGGCTGAACAACATCGCCACCAGGCAGAACCAGGTCGCTGTGGCGGCTGCCAGGTAAACCCCGTAACCGGCCTGCACGGCCAGTGGCGTGTGCGGGTTGATTACCACGGTGAACAGCGAGAGGAAGAACAGCGTGGCTTTCGGGTTGAGACCGTTGGTGACGAAACCCGAGGTGAAGGCGCCACGGGCAGTGCGCTCCCCCGCTTCCTTGTGCAGATCGTCCGCCACAGGCTTGGCCGGTTGCGCGCGCAGTGCCTTGTAACCGATGTAGAGCAGGTAAGCGGCGGCGGCCCATTTCAAGGCATTGAACAGCACGATCGACTGGGACACGATCAGGCCGATACCCAACAGCGAGTAACCCACATGCAGGAAAATCGCCGTCCCCACACCCAGCGCGGTCCAGGTGCCCGCACGGCGACCGTGGGTAACACTTTCACGTACCACCACGGCAAAGTCCGGGCCGGGGCTGGCCACGGCCAGCAAGTGAATCAGGGCAACGGTCAAGAACTCTGTCCAGTACATGTGGGGCTCCTTCAGGCCAAGCGTAACTATTTATTTCATCTGGTAGGCTCGGCAGATTACGCCTTCAGTTCAATGCACAAAAGGTACAGTTGATGACGAACACTCGCCGCGCCGTTTTCCTCGACCACCCGTCCCTGGACCTCGGCGACCTTGACCTCAGCCCGCTGCGCAGTTGTTTCAGCGAATTGCAGCTGTTCGCCCAGACCTTGCCCGATCAAGTCATCGAACACCTCAAGGGCGCCACCGTCGCCATCAGCAACAAGATCCTGATCGACGCCGCCGCCATGGCCGCCAGCCCTGACCTCAAGCTGATCCTGATCACCGCCACCGGCACCAACAACGTCGACCTCGCTGCCGCCCGCGCCCACGGGATCACCGTGTGCAACTGCCAGGGTTACGGCACGCCGTCGGTGGCGCAGCACACGATCATGCTGCTGCTCAACCTGGCCACGCGCCTGGCCGACTATCAGAAGGCCGTCGGTGCAGGCCGCTGGCAACAGGCCAAACAGTTCTGCTTGCTGGACTACCCGATTGTCGAACTCGAAGGCAAAACCCTTGGCCTGCTGGGTCACGGCGAACTGGGTGGCGCGGTCGCACGGCTGGCTGAAGCCTTCGGCATGCGCGTGCTGCTGGGGCAGATTCCCGGACGCCCTGCCCGTCCGGACCGCCTGCCACTCGATGAACTGCTGCCGCAAGTCGATGCCCTGACCCTGCACTGCCCGCTCAATGAACACACCCGCCACTTCATCGGTGCCCGCGAACTGGCCTCGATGAAACCCGAAGCGTTCCTGGTCAACACCGCCCGCGGCGGCCTGATCGACGAACAGGCTCTGGCCGATGCCTTGCGCAACGGTCATCTGGGAGGCGCCGCCACTGACGTGCTGAGCGTCGAGCCTCCCGCCAACGGCAATCCTCTGCTGGCCCAAGACATCCCGCGCCTGATCGTCACCCCGCACAACGCCTGGGGCAGCCGCGAAGCGCGCCAGCGAATCGTTGGCCAAGTGACCGAAAACGCACTGGGATACTTCAGCGGTAAGGCGCTGCGGGTCGTCAGTTGATAAACTGCGGCACTTTTTTCACGGGAGCAGTTATGGATCCGCGCAGTGAAGTACTGCTTCGCCAGGCCGAGTTATTCCAGGGTTCGGTGCTGTTGGCCGGTTTGCCCGCCGACGACCTGCTGGGCCGCCTGCCCGATGCCCATGGCTGGTGCTGGCACGCCGGCGATCAGGCCGCGCTGGACGCCCGCTTCGACGGGCGCAGCCACTTTGGCGTGAACGCACCGGAACGCGGGTTCGATAGCGCCGTGGTGTTTCTGCCCAAGGCCAAGGACCTGACCGACTACATCCTCAACGCCCTCGCCTCGCGGCTGGCCGGCCGCGAACTGTATCTGGTCGGCGAGAAAAAAAGCGGCATCGAAGGTGCCGCCAAACAACTCAACCCGTTCGGCAAGCCACGTAAACTCGACAGCGCGCGCCACTGCCAGCTCTGGCAGGTGACCGTGGCCAACGCACCTGAAGCCAAGCCGCTGGAAAGCCTGGCGCAGACCTATGAGCTGCCGCTGGCCGAAGGCCCGCTGAAGGTCATCAGCCTGCCGGGGGTATTCAGTCATGGTCGCCTCGATCGCGGCAGCGCGCTGCTGCTGGATCACCTGGACAAACTGCCCAGCGGACACTTGCTTGATTTCGGTTGCGGTGCCGGGGTTCTGGGCGCGGCAGTGAAACGTCGTTACCCGCACAACCAGGTCACGATGCTGGATGTGGACGCCTTTGCCGCTGCCAGCAGTCGCCTGACCCTGGCTGCCAATGGTCTGGAAGCCGAGGTGATTACCGGTGACGGAATCGACGCAGCGCCGATGGGTTTGAGTGCGATCCTGAGCAATCCTCCGTTCCATGTCGGCGTGCACACCGACTATTTCGCAACGGAGAACTTGCTGCGAAAAGCAGCCAAACATCTGAAAAACGGCGGAGAACTTCGCCTGGTAGCGAACAGCTTCCTGAAGTATCAACCGCTGATCGAAGAGCATCTTGGCGTGTGCGCGATCAAGGCCGAAGGACAGGGCTTTCGAATTTACCGGGCAAAACGCGGCTGAAACCTTTTTGAAAAAGAGGGCTTGCCGAATGGGTTTTGCGAAGGCAGAATCCGCTCCGTCCTAGGGGAGTAGTCTCCCACGAGCACCACGCTCGTCCGGCATGCGTCAACATACTTGGTCCTCAGACCATGGCGCATGCGACCCAAGCATCCACACCAGATGGATCGCAGGGTTTGACAAGACCTATGACACGCACACCTTACCCGGGGCGGGAAGGCTGTACGTGTCATAGCCGTGTCGACCCGCCCCTTAGGAAAACCCCTGATGCTGGATTCACTACTCGTTCCCACCGCAATCGTTGCCTTGGCCGAAATCGGCGACAAGACGCAACTGCTCGCGCTCATCCTCGCCGCTCGCTTCCGCAAGCCCTGGCCGATCATTGCCGGTATTGTTGCCGCGACCCTGGCCAACCACGCGGCCGCCGGTGCAGTCGGTGCCTGGGTCGGCAGTTTCTTCTCGGATACGATGCTGCACTGGATCCTAGCCGCGAGCTTCGCCGCGACCGCCCTGTGGACCCTTGTGCCAGACAAGATGGATGACGACGAGGCCAGCACCGCCCGCAAGTTCGGCCCGTTCCTGACCACACTGATCGCATTCTTCCTGGCGGAAATCGGCGACAAGACGCAGATCGCGACCGTGATGCTGGCTGCGCAATATCCGGAGTTGTGGCTGGTGATCATCGGCACCACCGCCGGCATGCTGATTGCCAACGTACCGGTGGTTCTGGCGGGTAACTTTGCCGCAGACAAGCTGCCATTGACCCTGATCCGTCGACTGGCGGCGTCGGCGTTCTTCATCCTGGCGATTGTCGCGGTGTACAAGGCGATGCAGAGCAGCGGGTGGGTTTGACCCGATAGGTCGTTAGATCGCGTTATCGTTCTTCGCGAGCAAGCCCGCTCCCACAATTGATCTTCGGTGAACACAAATTTTGTGTACGACCGATATCCAGTGTGGGAGCGGGCTTGCTCGCGAAGAGGCCAGCAGCCTTACCGCATGACTATCAGGACTTCTTGGCCTGCTCATACAACGGCATAACCTTCGGAATCGCCGCCTGCAACGCCGCAGTCCGGCTGCTCGAAGACGGGTGCGTGCTGAGGAACTCCGGCGGAGCACCTTCGCTGGCCTTGCTCATCTTGTTCCACAGGGTGATCGCGGCGTTCGGGTTGTAGCCGGCGCGGGCGGCCAATTCCAGACCGATCAGGTCCGCCTCGTTTTCATTGGCACGGCTGTTGGGCAAGGTCATGCCGTAGTTGGCTACAGCGTCCGCCAGGGCCAGGCTGTCCTGGCCCAACCCGAGCAACGCACCAGCACCCTGCTTGGCCATTTCGATACCGTATGCCTTGGACATCGCCTCACGACCGTGCTCGCGCAGGGCGTGGGCGATTTCATGGCCCATGACCGCGGCGAGTTCATCGTCAGTGAGTTGAAGGCTGTCGATCAGCCCGGTGTAGACAAAGATCTTGCCGCCAGGTCCACAGTTGGCATTGAGCTCGTCGCTCTTGATCAGGTTCACTTCCCATTTCCACTGGGCCGCGTCCGGACGAAAGTTCGGCGCCTGGGCAATCAGCCGGTCGGCAATGACCTGAACACGCTTGGCATCGCTGCTGGTCTTGTCCAGCACGCCTTTGCTGCTCGCTTCACCCACAGTCTTTGTATAGGACTGGGCGTACATCTGGTCGACCTCTTGCGAGGACAACATGCTGAACATGTACTGCTTGCGCTCAACGCCCACAGCACCACCACTGGTGGTATTGACCGACTGGCAGCCAGCGAGCAGCAGACTGGCGCTCAGCACACATAGAGCCAATGTCTTGTTCATCGAAAAACTCCCTGAAAACATGCCGGGTATCCTAGGCGTGGAATAGTATCGACGCCAGAGACAATAGACATAAGACGCGCAATTCAGGCAAAGCTCTCATCGATGCAGGAAAAAATTCACATTCCGGGGCGAGCCGCAGCCCGTCACGCCGCGCATTGATTCATTTGCGACATCCGCCACGCAAAAACAGCCATTTCAACGACCCGCGCTCATGCCCGCCCGACACCTTGCCGATACACCTGGGCAGACGTCCTTTCGCGTGCGGAGCCACCATGAAATTCAAGTCGATCCAGTTTTCCGTGGCGGCCCTTGCCGGCGCCATTGTCCTTAGTGTCGTGGCAGCGCTGGTGGTGTACGCGCTGTTTTCCGGGGCCCGGACGCAGGACATGGTCCAGGAACGGACCCAGGCCCAGTTCGAGCAAGTCATCGAACAACGCCTGACGTCCCTGGCGCAGACCCAGGTCAGCCAGATCCAGCGTGAGCTCGAAGCACCGCTGCTGATCGCCGGCGGACTGGTTCGGGTCAACGCCCTGATCGGCACACCCGGTGCCGATGGCCAGCCCGCCCTGAGCCTCAGCCGTGAGCAACTGATCGGCCTGATCAAGGAAAACGTGGTCAAGAACCCGAAGATCCTCGGCACCTACATCGGCTGGGAAAAAGACGCGCTGGACCACAACGATACGGCCTACGTCGGCACCCAGGTGGTCGGGATCGACGCCAGCAACGGGCGCTTCCTGCCCTGGTGGTTCCGCAACGACGACGGCACCCTGGGCCAGGACAAACTGGTGGACGTCGATGACCAGAAAACCCTGTCCACCGGCGTGCGTGCCAGCGAGTACTACCTGTGCTCGAAAGAAACCAAAAAATCCTGCGTGATCGATCCGGCGCCTTATAAGGTGGGCGACAAAATCGTCATGCTCGCCTCCTTTATTGAGCCGATCATGCTCAACGGTGCTTTCCAGGGCATCGTTGGCGCCGACCTGTCGGTGAACTTCATTCAGGAAATGCTCCTGGGTGCCAATCAGAAACTCTACAGCGGCGCCGGGGAAATGGCCCTGATCGGCGGCAATAGCCGCATCGTTGCCTACACCAAGGATCCAAGCAAGTTCGGCGAAAAGGTCAGCGATATCCTCGACAGCAAGCAGATTGCCAACATGGCCAATCTCAAGCGCGGCGAAGTCACCTACACCGTCGACAAAGCCCAGGGCCGGATCGAGTTGTACCTGCCGTTCGGCATCGGCCAGACCGAAGCCCGCTGGACCCTGATGCTGCAATTGCCGCTGAACGCGGTCATGGCCGACCTGCTAAAACTCCAGGCCGACCTGGATGCGCAGCGTAAATCCGACACCTTCGGCATGGCGATGGTCGGCCTGGTGATTGCCGGTATCGGTTTGCTGGTGATCTGGCTGGTGGGCCACGGCATCGCCCGTCCGCTCAAGCAGATGGTGGCCATGCTCGACGATATCGCCCAGGGTGAAGGCGACCTGACCCGGCGCCTGACCAGCGATCGCGCCGATGAGCTGGGTTCGATCGCCAAAGGCTTCAACACCTTCCTGGCCAAGTTGCAGGCGATGATCACCCAGGTGGTGACATCGGTGCAGAGCGTCAGCGATTCATCGGAACACACCGCCGACATCGCCATCCGCACCAACTCCGGCGTACACAAGCAAATGGCCGAGATCGATCAGGTGGCCACCGCCGTGCAGGAAATGACCGCCACCGCCCAGGACGTGGCACGCAATGCGACCCAGGCCGCACAGGCCGCCAGCCATGCCGATCAAGCTGCCAGCCAAGGCATGCAGATCGTGCGCGACACCTCGAACTCGATTGGCGCCCTCGCCGTGGAGATCGGCCGGGCCGTCGGCGTGGTGCAGACCCTGGCCAAGGACAGCGAAAACATCAACGCCATCCTCACCGCCATTCGCGGGATCGCCGAGCAGACCAACCTGCTGGCCCTGAACGCAGCCATCGAAGCGGCCCGCGCCGGTGAACAGGGCCGGGGTTTTGCCGTGGTGGCCGATGAGGTGCGCAACCTGGCGCAGAAGACGCAAAAGGCCACCGAAGAAATCCAGGCCATGATCCAGCAACTGCAGCAAGGCACGCGGGATGTGGTGCGAGTCATGGAGGACAGCCAGAACCGTACGGACGAAAGCGTACTGCACGCGTCGAAGGCCGCCGAAGCACTGGAGACCATTACTCAGGCGGTGTCGGTGATCAACGACATGAACACCCAGATCGCCAGCGCGGCCGAGGAGCAAAGTGCGGTGGCGGACGACATCAACCGCAATGTGATCAACATCGGCCAGGTGGCCAATGAAGTGGCCGGCGGTGCGGATGAGTCGAGTGCGGCCAGTGCGGATTTGACCAAGCTGGCGGAACAGCAGCGGCGGTTGATCAATCAGTTCAGGGTTTGACCTTCAGGCCCTCTTCGCGAGCAAGCCCGCTCCCACAGGGGATTTGTGTACGCCACAGATCCAGTGTGGGAGCGGGCTTGCTCGCGAAGGGGCCAGCACTGCCACCAAAAAAACTCAACCCGGCGTCAAACACTCCGGCCCATTGAGCTTCGGATCATTCACCATGTTGGCCAGTACCCGTTCGCGCAACGCGGCAGGTTCACTGGCCAGCAAGGCTTGCAAAGCATGCAACGGCGTCTCGGGATCGAGCCAAGCGGCCTGCCCCGCCTCATCAAGAATCAACGGCCGCCGCTGGCTCGCCGC
>NZ_AKJO01000066.1:0-81679 GCF_000282295.1 Pseudomonas sp. GM33 | reverse complement strand
GGCGATGCCGCCCACAGTCAGGGTGGTTATGCCGTCCAGCGCGGTGACGGTGAAGGTGCCGTTCTGGGTCAGCGCCGTGGCATCCGGGGTACTGCCGTCGCTGAGGTTTTTCTCGAAGACGGTCAACTCGCGCCCCCCAAGATTCAAACCGCCAATCGTCACCGGGTCATCGTTGTTGTGGATCTGCAGCACCAGGGTCGCCGTACTGCTGTCGCCATCGGCGTCCGTCAGCGTATAGGTGAAGCTTTCGGTGCCGTCGCCACCGCCGTGCAGGGCTTTGAAGTCGGCGTCGCTGGTATTCAGCGTGTAGGTGTAGGTGCCATTGGCATTCAACACCAAAGTGCCGTAGGTACCGGTGAAGGTGCCGGGAGTGATCGGCCCGCTGTTTTCACCGACCGGCACACGGTCGGCACCTTGCACGTCGTTGCTCAGCACGTTGCCGTTCAGCGTCAACAAGGTTTCCGAGGCGATGCCATTGCTGTCGTCGACCGCCTGGGGCACGTCGTCGGTGATGTTGATATCCAGCGAACCGGTGGTGCTGTCGCCATTGCTGTCGCCGGCCACCACGGTGAAGTGTTCGCCGACAGCATTGGCGCCCTCACCGCTTGCATGGGTTTCGGCGCCGTTGAGGGTGTAGCTGTAGCTCACGACACCGGTCGCCGGGTTGTAGCCGGTGACGGTCAAGGTGCTGCCCAGAGGGGTGGTGACCGACTGCGGAAAACCTGCCGCCACCCCGCCGCTGATCACGTTGATGCCGCCGATGCTGAGGCTGGTCAGCCCGTCGGGTGCATTGACGGTGAAGGTGCCGCTTTGGGTCAGCGCACCAGGGTTCCTCGCCGAGCCGTCGGCCAGGTTGGCCTCATTGACAGTCAGTTCGCCATTTTCCACCGACAGGCCATCAAGGGTGACCGGATTGTTCGGCACCGGCGGCGTCACTGGCGGAACCACGAGGGTATCGGCCGCTACGGCGTTATTGTCCGGATTAGCGTTCAGGCGTTCTTCGGGAAGTTCGGGAATGCCGTTGAAACCGGCAGTGGGGAAACCGATGATGGGATCGACTCGCCCACCCACTTCTTCGAGCATGACGAAACTATGGCCGCTACCCGCGATGCCACCCGGTACACCGGCAGTCGTGGTAGGCCCGGCAGCAGTGGCTTCAGCGGTCTGGGTCGGGTCGTCGCCCGCCGCAATGGCTTTTTGCAGCTGTTCGACATCCGTCAGCTGCGCCTGGCTCGGCGTCACCGCCTCGGACGAGTCCACGTGGGGAATCTGATTGGCGAGCAATTGCGGGGTCATCTGCATGCTGCTGCCGCGCCCGAGGGTCAGTTCCTGGCCATTTTGCAGGTGCACCGCTACCGCGCCTTCGGCGCCGGTGCTCAGTTGGTCGCCGGCGAACAGCTTGTCCCCCTCGACCAGCGCGCGCCGGGTGCCGTCGCTCGCAACCGCGAACACCTGACCGATGACCTTACTGACGATTCCGATGAGCGTAGCCATGTGCACTTCCTCCGCTGCCAACCGCTGTCGGCACCCTGTTTGTGCGAAGAACGTGCTCATGGCTCAAGCGGGTTGTCTGGCGGATCGTGTTCCGGGTCCCGGTTTACTTGAGTAAGCCGAGGCCCCGGCAACGATCTCGCCCAGCCATTCGCTCACGGCGCTGTCTACGGTTCGGGAAAACTCCTCTGCAATCAATGGCATCGGATCCCTGTGCGCAACAACCTTGCCTGCGAACGATGCGTAACGATCTTGAATCACTCAAGTGACAAAAAACCGTCACCATCAGATCGCTAGCGTCCCTCCCCTCCAGCACTTCTCCGCTCTATGTCGATAAGTGGATTGGAACTTTTTTCAAACCCCGATGAGCGCCCCAGAGCTCATAAAACAAGGGCTTTCGCATTGAACAATGTGCTGGATTTCGCAGAGCGCATAAGTTTTTTTTGGCATAAGCGTTATGAAAAAAATTTCTTAGCTACGCTCCAGAATGTTCTTAGCTCTTTTGTTAAAGACATGAAACAGCTTTACCTATAAATGTCGTCAAATAATTGGCGACTGATAAGCACCATCAGGAATCAGGGAGATGTACATGCGCCTATTAACCCCCCTCTGCAGCGCGGTTCTTTTGGCCATGGCCTGCTCGTCCCAGGCTCAGGCCATGACGCTGACCGAAGCGATCCAGAGCACCATCGCGACTCACCCGGAACTGGCATCGCGGGTGGACAGCCGTCTGTCGGCTGACGAAGACGTGAAGGTCGCCAAAGGGGGCTTTTATCCATCGGTAGATCTGAACGCCGCTTACGGGCGCGGGTACAGCGATAACACCAATACCCGGGCGCTCGGCAATCACCACACCGAAACCCTCAACTACACCCAGTCGGAATTGCGCCTGCGGCAAATGCTTTTTGACGGGTTCAACACCGCCAACGAAGTGGCTCGCACCAAAGACGTGGTCAACTCGCGAGCCTATTACGCTCAGGGTACGGCTCAGGATCTGGCCCTGCGCACCACCGAGGTCTACCTCGAAGTGCTCAAGCGCCGCGAACTGGTGACCCTGGCCAAGAACAACCTGCAAGCGCACTTGCGGGTCAACGACCAGATCGGCCTGCGCACCCAGCGTGGCGTGGGCAGCAATGCCGATGCCGACCAGTCCAGCGCTCGCCGGGCACTGGCAGAAAACAACCTCGACACCGCCGAAGTCGATCTGGCTGACGCCGAGTCGAACTTTTACGCCGTTGTCGGGCGTATGCCCGATGAGCTCGAAGCCCCGCCGTCGATTCGCGGTGAAGTCCCAACCTCCCTGCCCGAAGCCCAGCAGAGCATGGTGGAAAACAACCCTTACCTGAAGTCCGCCCAGGCCGATGTGCAGTCGGCCGAAAGCCAGTACGAAGTTGCCAAGTCGCCCTTCTACCCACGCCTTGACGCCGAGGCGGCAGTTGGCGCAAACAACAACGTGCAGGGTGACGAAGGCCACGACAACGAGTGGCGGGTCGGCGTGGTGATGAACTACAACCTGTTCCGCGGCGGCAGTGACAAGGCGCGCCTGGCCTCCGACGCGCACAAGATCAACCAGGCCATGGACATCCGCAACAATGCCCTGCGCCAGCTCAACGAAAATATTCACCTGGCCTGGAACGCCATGGTCAATGCCAAGAAACAAACCCCGACCGCCCGTGAATACGCCGACACCAGCAAGCGCGTACGCATTGCCTATCAGGATCAGTTCGGCCTCGGCCAGCGGACCCTGCTTGACCTGCTCGACAGCGAAAACGAACTCTACAACGCCAACCGTCGCTACACCGAAGTGCGCTACACCGAAGAGTTTTCGATGTACCGCGTGCTGGCGAACATGGGTCAGTTGTTGAGCAAACAACGGGTCGTACTGCCCGCCGACGCGATCGCCCAGACCGAAGTGAAAAACGAAGCTCGTCTGCCTGAAATGAAATAACGAAGTACCCGTGCAGGAGTTGCCGCAGGCTGTGATCCTTTGAACGTGTTTGCTGAAAAGCAAAGTCAAAAGATCGCGGCCTGCGGCAGCTCCTACAATGAGATATGCAGATATCTGTCAATTGCCGCAGAGCAACGGGAGCAAGCAACTTGACCAGCATGGAACCCGGCAACACCGGTGTCGATCCGCGCCTGAGCTTCGATGACCCGCTTCTGGACGGTCTGTTGATCCTCTGCAAACTCCACGGTGCGACGGTCAGTCGCGCCAGCCTCAGTGCCGGGCTTCCCATGGCACACCAACGCCTGAGCCTGGACCTGCTGCCCCGAGCAGCGGCCCGGGCCGGTTTGCAGGCGCGCCTGCTGCGCCGTGACCTCAAGGACATCTCGCCGCTCAACCTGCCCGTGCTGCTGTTGCTCAACAACGGCCGCACGGCCGTCCTGCGTCGTTATGCCGAGGACGGCAAGGTGCTGATCCTGCCCAGCGAAGCCGACGGCGGCGAACAATGGCTCAGCCCTGAAGAGCTGGCCGAACACTACAGTGGCCAGGCGCTGTTTGCCCGGCCACGCCACGAACTCGAAGACTTGCGCTCGCCGCTGGTGCCTCGGGTCCAGGCCTGGTTCCGCGATACGCTGAAGCTGTCGAAATGGCTGTACAGCGACGCGATCCTGGCGAGTTTCCTGATCAACCTGCTGGGTCTGATGGTGCCGCTGTTCGTAATGCAGACCTACGACCGCGTGGTGCCGAACCAGGCCACTTCGACCCTGTGGGTGCTGGCGATCGGTCTGCTGATCGGCACCGCTTTCGAACTGGTGCTGCGGGTCGTTCGCGCGCACCTGCTGGATACCGCCGGCAAGAAAACCGACGTGATCCTGTCGGCCACCCTGTTCGAGCGCATCACCGGCATGGCGATGAAAGCGCGGCCGGCGACCATCGGGGGTTTTGCCCAAAGCATTCATGACTTCCAGGGCCTGCGGGAGTTTCTCACCGCCGTGACCCTCACCAGCCTGATCGACCTGCCCTTCTGCCTGCTGATGCTGCTGGTGATCGGCCTGCTCGGTGGCTGGCTGGTGGTGATTCCGATTCTGGCGTTTCCCATCACCATCATTTTCGCCATGGTGATCCAGGTACGCCTGCGCGACACCGTACAGAAAAGCCTCAGCCTCGGTGCCGAACGCCAGGCGTTGCTGATCGAAACCCTCAGCGGCCTGGAAACCCTCAAGGCCTGCAGCGCCGAAAGCGAACGCCAGCACAAATGGGAAAGTACCCACGGCGCCCTCACCCGCCTCGACAGCCATGCGCGCAACCTCTCGGCCCTGGCCACCAACGGCACGCTGTTCATCCAGCAGATGTCCGGTATGGCGACCATCGTCGCCGGGGTCTACAGCATCATCGCCGGCAACCTCAGTGTCGGTGCCCTGGTGGCCAGCTACATGCTCGGCAGTCGAGTGCTGGCGCCGCTGGGACAGATCGCCGGCCTGATCACCCGCTACCAGCAAGCGCAACTGACCATGAAAAGCACCGACGCGCTGATGGGCCTGCCCCAGGAGCGCGACACCCAACAACGGCCTCTGGAGCGCACCCAACTGCAAGGCGCACTGGATGTTGTTGGCGTGACCTTCCACTACAACGGCCAGAATTCTCCCGCGCTGGCCAATGTCAGTTTCAGTGTGAAACCCGGTGAGCGAATCGGCGTGATCGGTCGCAGCGGCTCGGGCAAAAGCACCCTGGCGCGGCTGGTGATGGGTTTCTACGAACCGGAGGAAGGCCAGCTATTGCTCGATGGCCTGGACTTGCGACAGCTGGACGTTGCCGACCTGCGCCATCAGATCGGTTACGTCGCTCACGACCTGCCGCTGCTGGCCGGCAGCCTGCGCGATAACCTGACCCTCGGCGCGCGCTACATCAGTGACTCACGCATGCTCGAAGTGGCCGAACTGACCGGCGTCACCGAACTGGCCCGGCAACACCCGCAAGGCTTCGACCGGCCCGTGGGTGAGCGCGGACAGTTGCTGTCCGGTGGTCAGCGCCAGGCGGTTTTGCTGGCCCGGGCCTTGTTGCTCGACCCGCCGATCCTGCTGCTCGACGAACCGACCAGCGCCATGGACAACAGCAGCGAAGATATCCTGCGGCAAAAACTCCACGGCTGGGTCCAGGGCAAAACCGTGCTGCTGGTGACTCACCGCACCTCTATGCTGAGCCTGGTGGATCGGCTGGTGGTGCTGGACAACGGACGGATCGTCGCCGACGGGCCGAAAGAAGCAGTCATCGATGCACTGCGCAAGGGCCGTGTCGGCTCTGCGGCTGTCTAGGAGTTGGCCATGTCTGCTGACCTGCCTGCAACAACGAAAGGACGAGGCTACTTCAACAGCTTCGGCAAAAGCGCCGAAGTCGAATTCATGCCGGAAACCGCCGGCGCCTCATTGCAGGACTCACCGCGCTGGTCGCGGATCACCGTGTGGCTGGCGGCGGCGTTGCTGATCAGCGCGCTGGTCTGGGCCAAATTCGCCGTGTTGCAGGAAGTCACCATGGGCGAAGGCAAGGCGATTCCGTCGAGCAAGGTCCAGGTGATCCAGAACCTCGAGGGCGGCATCGTCACCGAGATCTTTGTGCGCGAAGGGCAGATGGTGAACAAGGGCGACACCCTGCTGCGCCTGGATGACACGCGCTACCTGTCGAACAAGGGCGAAAGCGAAGCCGATCGCTACGCCTTGACCGCGCAGGTCGAACGGCTCTCGGCCGAAGCCGAAGGCCGGCCGTTCAAGCTGTCAGAAGAAGTGATCGCCAAGGCTCCGCAAGTGGCCGAAGACGAGCGCTCGCTGTACGAGCAACGGCAACGGCGACTCGCGAGCGAACAGCGCACACTGTCGGAACAACTTCGGCAAAAAACCCAGGAACTGGCAGAGTTCCGCTCGAAACAGGGTCAATTCAGTTCAAGCCTGGCGTTGTTGCAGCAAGAGATGAACATGTCCACGCCGCTGGTGGGCACCGGTGCGGTGTCACCGGTGGAAATCCTGCGACTCAAACGCAGCGCCGTGGAGATTCGCGGTTCGCTGAACGCCACCACACTGGCGATCCCCCGGGCGGAATCGGCGATCAACGAGATCAAGAGCAAGATCGACGAGTCGGAACAAACCTTCCGCTCGGAGGCCGCCAAAGAGCTGAACGAGAAACGCACCGACCTGTCGAAAATCACGGCATCGAGCATCGCCATCGACGACCGCGTGACCCGCACCACCGTGGTCTCGCCGGTGCACGGCATCATCAAGGTGTTGAAGGTCAACACCATCGGTGGTGTGGTCCAGCCCGGCAGTGACATGGTGGAAATCGTGCCGCTGGAAGACAACCTGCTGATCGAAGCCAAGGTCCGCCCGCAGGACGTTGCATTCCTGCATCCGGGTCAGAAAGCCATGGTCAAGTTCAGTGCCTACGACTACACGATCTACGGCGGCCTGAGCGCCAAGCTGGAACTGATCGGCGCCGACACCATCACCGACGACAAGGGCAACAGTTTTTATCTGATTCAGGTGCGCACTGACAAAAACCATCTGGGCGGGGATGTGAAACCGCTGCTGATCATCCCGGGGATGGTGGCGACGGTGGACATTATTACCGGGGAGAAAACGGTGCTCGATTATCTGCTTAAGCCGGTGTTGAAAGCGCGGACTGAGGCGATGCGGGAAAGGTAGGCAGCCTCCAAAATCGGCTGTGACTGATCTGCCGCTTTCGCGGGCAAGCCCGCTCCCACAGGTTCATTGGCGTTCGCAAGTTTTATGTACAACACGAACACTGTGGGAGCGGGCTTGCCCGCGAAGAGGCCGGCACATCCGCCGATCACCTGTCGGCATGATTACGCTGGTAAACCTCCTCCCCCATCGCCGCAATCTGCCCCTCGATCAACGCTTCGAACGGTTTCAACAACGGCGCAAACGAAGTCGGTGCTTCAAGGGTTTCCAGCGCCTGCACAATCGCCTCCACTGTCGACAACGCCCCCGGTCCCGGTGCCTTGCGCAGCCGATAACGGGACACACCGCCCTCCGCCAGTGTCACCCTCGGCAATGCCGCCAGCAGCGGATTGAGGTGCAGCATCTTGCGCGCCTTGCGCCAGGTGCCATCCGGGACGACCAGCAACAACGGTTCGTCTGTCGCGGCATAAGCCTGCATCGGCTGCGCACCGTCTCCGGGGAACAGCAAGCGCGCCTGATATCCCGACTGATTCAACAACACCGGCAAATTCTCGAACACCTCACCCACGATCAACTCGGCATTGTTCAAGCCCAACGCCGCCAACCGCGCCGTATTCAGCGCATGGTTCACTTCGCTCGGATGCTGCAACAGCAACACCCGGGTGCGGCTGTCGAGGCTCGGGATCAACGGGCACAGGCAGTGCGATTGCGGACGCAGGCAGCGCGGACATTGAATTCTGGACATCGTCTCAGGCCTGATTCAGTTGGGCTTTAAGCAAGTCGCGGAACGTCTGGATCAGTGGCTCGCGGCTACGGCCCCGGCGCACGATCATCGAGAACGGCGCCTGATAACCAAAGGTCGCCGGCAGCAACACCCGCAAGTCGCCCTTGTCGGCCCAGGCCTGGGCGTAGTGCTCCGGCAGGTAGCCGATGTAGGCGCCCGACAGCACCAGAATCAGCTGGGCCTCCATACTTTCCACGGTCGCGGCACTGTGCTTGAAGCCGTGACGCGCCAGCTCGGCCTGACTCCAGTAGCCGCGGCCGACCATGCGCTGCTGGGTGATGACCTGCTCGGGAATGCGCCGCTCGTTGAACAGCGGATGCCGCGTACTGCAATACAACCAGTGTTGCTCACGGTACAGCGGCATGTACACCAGACCGCTCATGCGCGTGGAGAACGCACCGATGGCCAGGTCGAGACGGTTGTCCTGCACGCCGAGCTGCAGTTCGTAAGGGCTCATCACCGACAGGTGCAAGTGCACGGCCGGGTGTTCCTGGCTGTAGGCGCCGATGGCTTCGGCGAACGGCAGGGCCTTGTCGCTGACCGTGGAGTCGATCACCCCGAGGTTCAAGGTGCCGCGCAACTCGCCCTTGAGGGCGGCAGCGTACTGCTCGAAGCCTTCGAGTTCGCCCAACAGACGCAGGGTTTCCTGATGGAACAACTCACCCTTGCTGGTCAGGCTGAACCCGCCACGACCGCGATGGCAGAGCACCAGGCCGAGGGCCGCTTCGAGCTGGCTCATGTAGGTGCTGATGGCCGACGTCGAGAGGTTGAGCTCCTGCTGGGCGTTGGCGAAGCCCTGATGGCGCACCACGCTGACGAAGATGCGCAATAGTTTCAGGTCGGGTAAAGCGTTGGCCATGGAAATGCTCCGATCTCGGGGTAACGCACACCGCTGAAGGTAATGAAGATCATTGTGGGAGCGAGCTTGCTCGCGATAGCGGTGGGTCAGTCAATATTGATGTTGACTGACCCACCGCTATCGCGAGCAAGCTCGCTCCCACAGGTACTGTACAACTCATCACTTTGAAGGATGAGGCAACAAGTCTATCGCCGTCCTCGTCATTAGTTTAGAAAAATCTGAACTAAGTATTTGCCCGTAGCGATTCTTCCCGGCCACTACATTTCGCAGAATCGCTCCACAACGGTGCCCGTACCTTCCGTGAACGGCGCAACCCTATAAATAAAACAACGACGATGAGGCCCTACCCGTGGACAAGATTCTTCACCAACCACTGGGCGGCAACGAAATGCCGCGCTTCGGCGGCATCGCCACCATGATGCGACTCCCCCACTTGAATACCGCTGCCGGCCTGGACGCTGCCTTCGTAGGCGTGCCGCTGGACATCGGTACCTCGCTGCGCCCTGGCACCCGTTTCGGGCCTCGCGAAATCCGCGCTGAATCGGTGATGATCCGCCCGTACAACATGGCCACTGGCGCTGCGCCGTTCGACTCGCTGTCGGTTGCCGACATCGGCGACATCGCGATCAACACCTTCAACCTGCTGGATGCCGTACGGATCATCGAAGAATCCTACGACAACATCCTCGAACACGATGTGATCCCCCTGACCCTGGGCGGCGACCACACCATCACCCTGCCGATCCTGCGTGCCATCCACAAGAAGCACGGCAAGGTCGGCCTGGTGCACATCGACGCTCACGCTGACGTGAACGATCACATGTTCGGCGAGAAAATCGCCCACGGCACCACGTTCCGTCGCGCCGTTGAAGAAGGCCTGATTGACCCGGACCGCGTGGTGCAGATCGGCCTGCGCGCCCAGGGCTACACCGCTGACGACTTCAACTGGAGCCGTAACCAGGGCTTCCGTGTGGTTCAGGCCGAAGAGTGCTGGCACAAATCGCTGGAGCCGTTGATGGCTGAAGTCCGCGAGAAAGTCGGTGGCGGTCCTGTCTACCTGAGCTTCGACATCGACGGTATCGACCCGGCCTGGGCACCAGGCACCGGCACCCCGGAAATCGGCGGTCTGACGACCATTCAGGCGATCGAGATCGTTCGTGGCTGCCAAGGCCTCGACCTGGTCGGTTGCGATCTGGTAGAAGTCTCGCCCGCTTACGACACCACCGGCAACACCTCGCTGCTGGCCGCCAACCTGCTGTACGAAATGCTCTGCGTACTGCCTGGCGTAGTCCACCGCTGAGGATGGTTCATGAACGAACGCGATCAGGTTCTGAAAGCCGCCGCCGATCTGGTGTCCGCTTTTGCCCGTAACGATCGCGAAGCCTACTTCGGCGCTTTCAGCTTTGAAGCCAGCTTCGTCTTCTACACCCTCGAAAAGCCCCTGCTGTCGCGCGACGCCTACCAGGCGATGTGGGACGGCTGGCGCGCCGAGGATGGCTTCGAGGTGCTCTCGTGCACCTCGAGCAACGCTTTCGTCAGCCTGCAGGGTGACGTGGCGATTTTCATCCATGACGTAGCCACCGAGCTGCGCATGCAAGGGGAGCAGCACTTTAGCCAGGAGCGCGAGACGATTGTTTTCAGGAAACAAGCGTCTGGCCAAGAACAACAAGGCCTATGGCTGGCCTGCCACGAACATTTGTCCGCGATGCCGGAAGGGCTGCCACCCCCTTAGCCAACACAGGTGACGCTCACGCACGATGAGCGCGCCTTTATGATCGGAGCTGATCATGAATAACAACAACAAAGACCAAAGCCTTACGCAAATTGAAACCTACGGGGTCGAACAAATCCCTGACAACGAACGCACCGCAGGCCCGACGGACTTGTTCCGGATGATCTTCGGTGGTTCCAACACTTTTGCAACCGCCGTACTCGGCAGTTTCCCGGTCCTGTTCGGCCTGTCTTTCCAGGCGGGCGTCTGGGCGATTGTGCTGGGCGTATTGCTGGGTTCGCTGATCCTCGCGCCAATGGGCCTGTTCGGCCCGATCAATGGCACCAACAACGCCGTATCTTCCGGTGCGCACTTCGGCGTGCACGGGCGGATCGTCGGTTCGTTCCTGTCGCTGTTGACCGCCATTGCCTTCTTCTCGCTCTCGGTGTGGAGTTCGGGTGATGCGCTGATCGGTGGCGCCAAACGCCTGATCGGCCTGCCGGAAACCGACCTGACCCTGGGCCTGGCCTACGGTCTGTTCGCGATCCTGGTGCTGACCGTGTGCATCTACGGCTTCCGCTTTCTGCTGTGGGTCAATAAGATCGCGGTGTGGAGTGCCAGCCTGCTGTTCCTGCTGGGGATCTTCGCCTTCGCCGGTCCCTTCGATGCGAACTACGCCGGTAGCGTCAACATGGGCCAACCCGGTTTCTGGGCCGCCTTCATCGGTGCTGCGCTGGTGGCCATGAGCAACCCGATTTCCTTCGGTGCGTTCCTCGGCGACTGGTCGCGCTACATTCCGCGTGACACCTCCAAGCGCCGCATCATGGCGGCGGTGGTGATTTCGCAGATCGCAACGTTCATCCCGTTCCTGTTCGGCCTGACCACCGCCACCATCGTAGCGATCAAGGCACCGGACTACATCGCGGCCAACAACTACGTCGGCGGCCTGCTGGCAGTCTCGCCGAGCTGGTTCTTCCTGCCGGTGTGCCTGATTGCGGTGATCGGCGGCATGTCCACCGGCACCACTTCGCTGTACGGCACCGGCCTGGACATGTCCAGCGTATTCCCACGGGTACTGTCGCGGGTCAAGGCCACACTGCTGATCGGTGTGATGTCGATTGCCTTCATCTTCATCGGGCGCTTCGCGGCCAACCTGGTGCAGAGCGTGTCGACCTTCGCCGTGCTGATCATCACCTGTACCACCCCCTGGATGGTGATCATGATCATCGGCCTGCTGGTGCGTCGCGGCTTCTATTGCCCCGATGACCTGCAAGTGTTCACCCGCGGCGAGAAAGGTGGCCGTTACTGGTTCACCCACGGCTGGAACTGGCGTGGCCTGGGTGCCTGGATCCCTAGCGCGGCCGTCGGCCTGTGCTTCGTGAACCTGCCAGGTCAGTTTGTCGGGCCGCTGGGCGAAATGGCCGGTGGCATCGACATCAGCCTGCCTGTGACCTTAGGCCTGGCCTCGCTGGTGTACCTGGCGCTGCTGAGCCTGTTCCCGGAATCGCGCGAAGTGTTCGGCCCGAATGACCCTCGCAGCAAGAGCACGGATTCGCTCGCTAAACCGGCGATGCGTCAAGCCGCCTGATGTAACACAAGACCTGTGGGAGCGGGCTTGCTCGCGAAGACAGCGGCACATTCAAAACTGATGTGACCGACAGACCGCTTTCGCGAGCAAGCCAGCTCCCACAAAGAGCTGCCCCACAGAAACGCCTTTGTTTCGCATAAAAAAGACAATCGGAGACACGCCATAATGGCTTTGGATTTATTCGTTGTACTCATCTACGCCGCCGCGATGCTGCTGCTCGGCTATTACGGCATGCGCAAAGCCAAGACCAACGAAGACTTTTTGGTCGCCGGTCGTAACCTCGGCCCAAGCCTGTACATGGGCACCATGGCTGCCACCGTTCTGGGCGGCGCGTCCACCGTGGGCACCGTGCGTCTGGGCTACGTGCATGGCATCTCCGGCTTCTGGCTGTGTGCCGCGCTGGGTTGCGGGATTGTGGCGCTGAACCTGTTCCTCGCCAAACCGCTGCTGAAACTGAAGATCTACACCGTTACCCAGGTGCTGGAAAAACGCTACAACCCGATGGCCCGCTCCGCGAGCGCGGTGATCATGCTGGCCTACGCGCTGATGATCGGCGTGACCTCGATCCTGGCGATCGGCACCGTTCTGCAAGTGCTGTTCGGCCTGCCATTCTGGATCTCGGTACTGCTGGGCGGTGGCGTTGTGGTGATCTACTCGGCCATTGGCGGCATGTGGTCCCTGACCCTGACCGATATCGTCCAGTTCGTGATCAAGACCGTGGGCCTGATGTTCATCCTGCTGCCAATCTGCATGTACCGCGTCGGCGGCTGGGATGAGTTGGTCATGAAACTGCCGGCGGCGAGCTTCAGCTTCACCACCATCGGCTGGGACACCATCATCACCTACTTCATGATCTACTTCTTCGGCATCCTGATCGGTCAGGACATCTGGCAACGGGTGTTCACCGTCAAGACCGCCAAAGTGGCTCAGGTTGCCGGTACCGCTGCCGGTATCTACTGCATCCTCTACGGCCTGGCCTGCGCCCTGATCGGCATGGCTGCACACGTACTGATCCCGGATCTGGACAACGTCAACAACGCCTTCGCCGCCATCGTCAAACTGTCCCTGCCGGACGGTATCCGTGGCCTGGTGATCGCTGCCGCACTGGCCGCCATGATGTCCACCGCCAGCGCCGGCCTGCTGGCCGCTGCCACCACCCTGACCGAAGACCTGCTGCCGAAACTGCGTGGCGGCAAACAGTCGAGCCTGGGCCTCAACCGCCTGGTCACTATGCTGACCGGTATTGTGGTGCTGGGTATCGCCCTTGTGGTCAACGACGTGATCAGCGCCCTGACCCTGGCCTACAACCTGTTGGTAGGCGGCATGCTGATCCCGCTGATGGGCGCGATCTTCTGGAAACGCGCCACCACCGCCGGCGCCATCGCCAGCATGGGCATGGGCTTCGCCACCGCGCTGCTGTTCATGTTCAAGGACGGTCTGGACGCCAACACCCCGATCTACTACAGCCTCGGTGTAGGCCTGGTGAGCTTCGTGGTAGTGAGCTTGATGTCCCGCCGCACGGCAGTGGTGGCGAGCGCCGCCTAATCTGAAACATAACGACTCGATGCTTTCTTCGACGGGTGTGGCGTCGGTTGCCACACTCGTTTTTTTTCGTCTGAAGGAAACTGCCTATGAAGATCGTCAGCCGCGACCAGTGGTTCGAAGTCAAACATCTCAGCGACGGCATCCGCTTGATCCACGAGCCGTACATCCGGCCTTTCTACCGCTGCAACCTCTGGCACATCCAGGGCCGTGACAAGGACCTGCTGCTGGACAGCGGCTCGGGCCTGGTCAGCCTGCGCGAACAACTGCCGTGGATCACCGAGCGGCCGCTGGTGGCCGTGGCCAGCCACTGCCATTTCGATCACATCGCCGGTCATCACGAATTCGCCGAGCGCCTGGTGCATCCGGCCGAGGCGGACATTCTGGCCGCGCCGGATGGCGACAACGACTTGAGCAAAGCCTTTGTCGGCGACGACATGTTCGAAGCGCATCCCGATTGCCCGCTGTGCTACGCCGAATACCGGGTCAAGGCCGCGCCGGCCACGGGGTTTATCGAAGATGGGGATGTGCTGGATCTGGGCAACCGCGTGTTGCAGGTCGTGCACACACCGGGACACTCGCCGGGTGGCATCTGCCTGTACGAAGCCGCCACCGAGACCTTGTTCAGCGGCGACATCATCTACGACGGGCCGCTGATCGAAGACGCCTACCATTCCAACCTCGAGGACTACGCACGCAGCCTGCAACGCCTGCATGCGCTGCCGATCCGCACGGTGCATGGCGGGCATTTCGGCAGTTTTTCCGGAGAGCATTTGCGCAGCATGATTGACGAATGGCAGCGCTCACACGGCTAAAGCCTGCTGTACTCAACGGCAGGGACTGCACCGGCAGGGAGAGCTGCCCCCACCTCCTCGAAGAACGATCATGAAAGAAGCCGCCCTTCGTGCTGTCGTACATCGCTACATCAGCCGCCTGCTGGAAGGCCGGGATGACTTCGACGACAACGCCAGCCTGGCGCAGTTGGGATTGGACAGAAAAGATATCGAAGAACTGATCTTCCATCTGGAAGATGAGCTGGGTGTGACGGCGTTTACCGTGGAAGAAGACCGGATGCTCAAGACCGCCAGGACGGTGAATGATTTGAGCCGGTTCTTGCTGGAGATTGGGCGGCATTGAGGCTGAGTTGCGAGCATTGCACTTTGTGGCGAGGGAGCTTGCTCCCGCTCGACTGCGCAGCAGTCGCAAAACCTGCAATCCAATGACCTGCTAAAACTCAGTGACTATTTGGGGCTGCTTCGCAGCCCAGCGGGAGCAAGCTCCCTCGCCACAGCAAGCCCCCTCGCCACAGCAAGCCCCTCTCACTGGCGATCCGGAGCCATTACCGGCGTCGCTGCTGGCGCCGACGCTGCTCGTCGTCAGTACGAACAGGCACGGGTTGCAGAGGCGGTTCGATCAAGCCGAGCGCCACGCCCAGGTCATGCAGCCAGTTTTGGATTTTCTCTTTCATGGTGCCCCCTTCAGGGTAGTGCCGAGCGGCCAAAATTCTGTAGCCCCTTCGCACTGATAATAGTCCGAAGTCCTACGCAATGCTCGTGCAAAGTCGCAATGATCTGTTACTGAATCCATCACAATCAGCCGGCGTTCAGGCAATTTCCCGCGCCTGCACCGGTGCCTGCGGAAAAACCGCCTGCTGCTGTTCGATCCAGGCATTCAGGTTGGCCCCGACCATGCCCTTGCGCCACATCAGCCAGGTGGTCGCGCTGGCAAACGGTTCGGCCAACGGGTGCACGGCCACACTCTCGCGGCCCGGCAGGCTGGCGAGCATCGACTCCGACATCAGCGCCACACCGGATCCGGCAATCACACACGCAAGCATTCCCGGATAGGACTCGATCTCCATCGCCCGGCCCATCGCCGCATGGTCATGGGCGAACCAGGCCTCCAGGCGCATGCGGTAGGAGCAGCCTTGGCGAAAGGTGAACACCGCGCGGCCTTCCACATCCAGCGCGTTGCGCACGGGCGGATGATCGGCCTCGCTGATCAGCACCAGGCGCTCGTCGCACAAGGGCACACCGTCGAGCCCGGCCAGCTCCATAGGGCCATCCACCAGCGCCGCATCGAGTCGACCGGTGAGCAGGCCTTCGAGCAACTCACCGCTGGGACCGGATTGCACTTGCAGGTTCACCGCCGGATACAAGCGGTGATAGCGCGCCAACAGCCCCGGCAGGTGAATAGCGGCCGTGCTGTACATGGTGCCGAGCACGAAGTCGCCCGCCGGTTGCCCGCCCTGCACCGCCGCGCTGGCTTCATCGCGCAGCGCAAACAGCTTGGCGGTGTAGTCCAGCAGGACTTTTCCCGCAGGCGACAGCTGCAAGCGCTGACGCTCGCGCAGGAACAGCTCGACGCCCAGTTGCTCTTCCAGCTGTTTGAGCCGGGTCGACAGGTTCGACGGCACTCGATGCAGCCGTTCGGCGGCCCGGGTGATGGACCCTTCCTCCGCCACCGCCTGAAAGATGCGCAATTGGCTGAACTCCACGACATTCTCCAAAAAAGAACAAGTTACTCACTATTATTCATTTTTAAAGAAAGTCAATCAGCCCTAGCCTGACGGTCATCGATCCTCTGAACGGTATCCAGACCATGTCTCCTCTGATTCGCTTATCCGCCAGTTTCGTTGCCCTGATGATGGCCATGGGCATCGGCCGTTTTGCCCTGACGCCGCAACTGCCACACCTGCTCAGCGAAGGTCAGATCGACCTGACCGCCGCCGGGCTGATTGCCGCCGCCAACTACCTCGGTTATTTCATCGGCGCGGTGGACGCCATGTTTTCCCGGCGGCCCGCGCAAGTGCGCCGGCGCTTGCTGGGCGGGTTGTGGCTCTGTGTGTTGCTGACCCTGGCGTCGTTCTGGGCCACCGGGTTCTGGTCGCACCTGCTGCTGCGCTTCGGCACCGGTGTGGCCAGCGCCTGGGTGTTGGTGATGATCACCGCACTGAGTCAGCCGCTCGCGGCAGCGGCCGGTCGTCCCCGGCTCGGCGCTCTGGTCTTCGCCGGACCGGGCCTGGGGATTTTTCTCACAGGTTTGTTGGCCCTGGGCTCCAATCTGCTGGGCCAGACATCCGCCACCTTGTGGCTGGTGTACGCCGCCGCAGGGCTGGCGATGCTACTGGGGATTCTGCCGTTCCTGCCGCAAGCGAGCGCAATCGCGACCGCTGCGCCCGGCGCCAGCGCATCGGGTACTCAAGGCATCGCTCGCCTGGGCTTGATCTACGGCTTGTACGGGTTGGGCTACATCATCCCGGCGACCTTCCTGTCGCAAATGGCCAATGCGCAATTCCATGGTCAATGGCAGGCCGACCTGTTCTGGCCATGCTTCGGGCTTGCGGCGGCTACGGGGGTGTTGCTGGTGAGTTTGCGTCGCCAAAAAGCGGGCGCAACGCGGCGCTGGTTGATGGCAACGTTATGGCTGCAAGCTGCGGGCGTGTTTGCCTGCCTGCTGGCCAACGGTCCGGGACTGGCATTGGGTGTGATCCTGTGTGGCACGCCGTTCCTGGCCTGCATGCAACTGGTGATCCAGCGATCCCGGGAACTGGCCCCCCATGCCACCCAGCGCAATGCCGGCCTGCTGACGGCCTGTTTTGCCGTAGGCCAGCTCAGCGGGCCATTGCTGGCGGCGCTCAGCAGTCATTTCAGTGGCGGCTTGCAGCCGGCACTGGTGGTCGCCGGCTGCGGCTTGCTGATCGCCGGCGGTCTGTTGCTCGCGCCGGTCAGTGCTGCCCCAGAGCTTTGCGCAAACGACGGCGCAGCCACTGCTCAGCGCTGACAAAGGTGATGCCCGCCAACACCAGCACGGCGCCGAGGATGAAGTTCAGGCTCAGGTGCTCGCCCAACAGCACGACACCAAAGGTGACGCCAAACAACGGCGTCATGAACGAAAACACCGCGAGATTCGCCGCCAGGTAACGGCGCAACAGCCAGAACCAGACCAGGTAACTGAAGAACGACACCACCACGCCCTGAAACAGCACACTGGTGACCGCCACGGTGGTCAGGCTGACATGGGTGATCTGGCCGCTGAGCAGCGCGATCAACAGCAAACCGAAGAAACCGACAATCAATTGATAGAACAGCGTCAGGGTCACCGGCGCTTCCGACAGGCGCGAGGCGCGCACCACCACCGTGGTCGCGCCCCAGGCGGCCCCCGCCAGCACCCCCAAGGCATCGCCCATCAACATGCGGTAATCAAGGTTGTCCCAGGACACCCCGCCAGCAAACGCGATGGCAATCCCGATAAAGGCCAGGACAATCCCCAGCCATTGCAGGGGCCGCAAACGCTCACTGGGCAATAACCAGTGCACACCCAATGCCGTGAAGATCGGCGCGGTGTAGAGGAACACCGACATGTGCGCCGCCGTGGTCAGTTGCAGGCCTTCGGAAATGAAGAAGAACTCCAGGCCGAACAAGGCACCGGCCAGCAGACCGCCGCGCCAGGTCGTACTCACCTGGCTCCAGCCACCCTTCCAGCAGATCAGCAGCCCGACCAGCAACGCCGACATGCCGGAACGCCCGGCCGCCTGCATCACCGGCGCGATATCGGCCGCCGCCCACTTGATCATCACCTGCTGAACGCCCCAGATCAGGCACAACCCGACCATCACTTGCAGGGCGAACCCGTCGGTACTGCGCCGGGTGGCGCTCACCGGAACACCTCGAAGACACAATCCATGGCAAAGACTCGGCAGTAAAAGCAAAACCCCGGTCTTCTCGTTGAAAAGAAACCACCGGGGCGAAAAATCATGTTGTCGATTATCAACCAGAAGCCCAGAAAATGCCGCCTGCCAGAGACCTCTACTTCTCCGCCTGCGCCATCCTGGCTCTCTGTATTGTCAGAACCTCAACTGAGATCAATGCGATCGGCATGAATGACAATCTGGCCATTCTTGTACAACGCGCCAATGGCCTTCTTGAAGTTGCCCTTGCTGACACCAAACAGACTGCTGATCAACGCCGGATCGCTCTTGTCGCTCACGGCCAGGGTGCCGTTGTTTTCACGCAACTTGGCGAGGATCTTCGAGTTCAGGCTGGTGGCCGCTTCCTGGCCGACCGGCTGCAGGCTCAGGCTGATCTTGCCGTCGGCGCGAACTTCCTTGATGAACCCCTTTTCTTCTTTACCGGCACGCATGAACTTGAAGATTTCGTTCTTGTGGATCAGGCCCCAATGCTTGTTGTTGATGATGGCCTTGAAGCCCATGTCCGTGGCCTCGGCCACCAGCAAGTCCACTTCCTGGCCAGCCGTGTAGTTGGCCGGGGTCTTGTCCAGGTAGCGATCCAGGCGCGCGGTCGCGGTGATGCGGCGGGTGTGCTTGTCGAGGTAGACATGTACCACCACATACTCGCCCGCTGTCATCTGACGCTTCTCTTCAGAGAACGGCAGCAACAGGTCCTTGGGCAAGCCCCAGTCCAGGAATACGCCGATGCTGTTGACTTCAACAACTTTCAAACTGGCGAATTCACCCACTTGAACTTTTGGTTTTTCAGTAGTGGCGATGAGTTTGTCATCGCTGTCCAGATATATAAAAACGTTGAGCCAGTCTTCATCTTCGCTAGGAATATCTTTTGGAATATAACGATTGGGCAGAAGGATTTCGCCATCCGCGCCACCGTCCAGATATAAACCGAAGTTAGTGTGTTTAACCACTTGCAAACTGTTGTAACGCCCGACTAAAGCCATGTCCAATACCCTCATTGCGTGGGCGGCATTCTACCCGGTTTTAAGCGCCGCGTTCGGCCCCCGGCCCGGTGGCGCGAGAAAATCCTTTGAAGACCTTGATTTTCACGGGCTTTCATCGCATGCCTGGCCGCTCGTCAGACCGATCCGGGCATTTACGCCATGCCCAGACAAGCGTAACTCGGCATTTTTCAAGGCATGTTCTTATTTAAAACAGCGGCTTAGACGTATATTTCGAATATTGTCCGAGGACTGATTACCTCGACCTCAGGATTATTGCGAGGGGATATTTGCCAAGCAATTATCAGGTAATTCCTGTACGATGCCTGGCCAAGTTAATTTTCTACAGGTTAATGGCCGCCATGCGCGTAAAAGCATCCACCAGCAAAGCAAAGCCAGCTCCAGCCGTTGAAACCAGCGAGTCGATCAACAGCCAGATCGCAGCGTTCCTCAAGTCCGGCGGTGAAATCCAGCAAATTGCCAAAGGCGTCAGCGGCCAGACGTTCGGCCCGTCCAAGCAGATCACCCTGGGCAAAAAGTAACCCCCTCGCGTCACCTGGTCCCAAAGCGCTTTGAGCTTCGAAGCGCTTGGACTGGAACCCTCGTCACTCCCTCCGCCCCCTTAAAATCCATCGAAATCGACGAACGGCCTTCGCTGCCGATCATTCGCCGGTATCCTTGCACGCGTCTGGATCAAGCGTTTCAGCGGGCTCGCCAGCCTGCCCTCGCTGTTCATGGAGTGACGCATGTTCAAACCTTTCTGTTTATCGGCATTGCTCGGCGGTCTGTTGGTTTGCTCCGCAGCACACGCACAAATCTTTCAGCGTGAGCTGGGTGCCTTCGATCTCAAGCTCGGCACCACCCCCACCCGCAGCATGGCCCAGGGCCTGGTCAAACCTTCTGCCGTCGGCTCGTTCCACGGAGGCCTGGACCTGAGCCACGGCAGCGGTTTCTACGTGGGCCAATGGTCACCGAGCATGGGCATCAGCCCGGGGAAAGACCTCGAGATCGACTCCTACGCGGGCTTTAAACAACCCTTCGACCAAACCCTCGGCTACGAAGTGGGCCTGATCCGCTACAGCTACCCCGAAGTCACCACCCCTGACAGCCAGGAACTGTTCGGCGGCCTGACCTTGCTCGGCAGCCGTTTCGGCATCGCCTTCAGCAACGACCCGGACAAACAGAACAACACCCTGTTCGCTGACTTGAGCGGCAATCAACCATTCGGTGTCGGCATCAGCCTGAAATACACCACCCACCAATTCAATACGCCAGTGGCGGTGGATGGCGGGTATGTAGGCAGCTTTACCGATTGGTCGCTGAAATTGTCCCGCCCGTTCATGGGCATCGACCTCGACCTGATCTACAGTGACTCCAGCCTGAGCGGCAGCGGTTGCTCGGCCTATGCCGGACACAACAGCCAATGCGACGGGCTGGTGACGCTCAAGGCCGAACGCGCGTTCTATTGATCGGCTGAACTGACGGCCCCCTCCTGGGTTCACAAGTGAATCAGACCCCGAAGACTGGCTTTCGCAAGGATCCGCCCATGTCCCGCTGGTTCAAACATATCGCCGTTGTGTTGACCGTTGCCCTCGCCCTCGGCGCCTGCAGCCGCGTGGGCCTGGCCTACCGCAATCTCGATGTGATCATCCCGTGGACGCTCAGCGACTACCTGGACATGAACGGCGAGCAGAAAAGCTGGCTGGACGAACGCCTGAAGGAACACCTGAGCTGGCACTGCACCACCCAACTGCCCGGCTACCTCGACTGGCTGGACCGCCTGCAAACCATGATCGCGACCAACCAGGTCACCGATGCCGCCCTGCAGGCCCGCGCCCACGAAGCCGAACAGGCGATCACCGAGACCGCGCGGGAAATCACCCCGTCGGCCATCGAGTTGCTGCAAGGGCTGGATGACAAGCAAGTCGCCGAGATGAATGAAGCCTTCGCCAAGGACCGGCGCAAGCGCCAGGAGGAATACCTCAAGCCCACGCTCGACCAGCAGATCAAAGAGCGCAGCGCGCGTATGGAGAAGCGCCTGAACGACTGGCTCGGCCCACTGAACAACACCCAGCAACAGCGGGTCATCACATGGTCCAGCGCCTTGGGCGATCAGAATACGCAGTGGCTGGCCAATCGTGTCCATTGGCAGAAACAGTTCAGTGCGGCCGTTGCGCAACGCCACAGTCCACAATTCCCACAACGAATCGAGACACTTCTGATCAATCGCGAGAGCTTGTGGACACCCGCCTATCGTCAGGCCTTTGCCAACACCGAGGCCCAGGCACGTTCGCTGTTCGTGGATCTCATGGCTGCAAGCACACCGAGCCAGCGCGAACGATTACTGAAGAAAATCGAGGGTGTCAGAAAAGACTTCAGTGATCTGAAGTGCCTGAGAGCAGCAAAACAAGGTTAAGCGCAACACAACCACCCTGTGGGAGCGGGCTTGCTCGCGAAGACGTCGTCACATCCAACATGGATGTGACTGACAGACCGCTTTCGCGAGCAAGTCGAATCGTCGCACCGCCGCTCCCACAAAGGTACAACCGCATCTCAGGCAATCTGCGCCTTCGACGCCACCTGATCAAACGTCCTCTCATCCAGCGCGTCTTCCTGCTCATCGAGCACCTGCCGCGGGTGATCATTACCGGGAATACTGCTGTCGATCAGGCTCAACAAACGTGATCCCCGCGCCGTCAAAATGTAATTGGCACCCGTCCCCCCTTCGTCCTCCGGTCGCGGCTCGATATAGCCACGCATCAGCAGCAGCTTTTCGTACTCGCCAGCCACCGTTTTCAAGTGATCAAGATTTTCAATCGACTCGCCTTCCGCAGCCTTCTGCGCCGCATGCTGTTCGGCGTAAGGCCGCGGCGTGAAGTTGTGGCCCGCGCTGTTTTGCACCTCATGCAGCAAGCGCTCGATCAAGTCCCAATTGTAAGTCGTCATCCTGATTCCACCTCCGGTGTCCGTTCGATGGATGCCCGTGCAATTGAACGGGCCTTACAGGTTGTGACCGGTACGCCCGGCAGCCGTTCAGACGGCCTTTCGCTGACGACCGACCGGCGGTATGTCGAATTCCACCCAAGCCAAACGACTAGGCTGTGTACGTCACCTCCCCGCCCCACGCAGGAGAAAACAACATGAACATCCAGAATCACCCCGTCGTGTCGCGGGAAGAATGGCTCGCTGCCCGCAAACAACACCTGATCCACGAGAAAGCCTTCACCCGGGAACGGGACAAACTCAGCGCCGAACGCCGCGCCCTGCCCTGGGTGAAAATCGACAAGGACTACCATTTCCAGGGGCCCAATGGCGAACTGAAACTGGCGGACCTGTTCGGCGGCCGCAGTCAATTGGTCATCTACCACTTCATGTTCGCCGAGGGCTGGGACGAGGGCTGCCCCGGTTGCTCGTACCTCAGCGATCACATCGACGGCGCCAACCAGCACCTGGCCCACCACGACATTGCCGTAGTGGCGGTTTCCCACGCACCGTTCGCCGAATTCCAGGCGTTCAAGCGGCGCATGGGCTGGAAATTCGACTGGGTGTCGTCGGCAGGATGCGACTTCAACTACGACTTTGGCGTCTGTGCCCGGGCCGAAGAGGTCGCCGCAGGAAAGGCGACGTACAACTACGAAAAAACCGACGGCGCCGAGGAAGAACTCCCCGGTCTCAGCGTGTTTTATCGCAATGAAGCCGGCGAAATCTTCCACACCTACTCCACCTATGCCCGGGGGCTGGACATGCTGGTTGGCGCCTACAACTACCTCGACCTGACGCCCAAGGGCCGCAACGAGGACGAAATCATGGAGTGGGTGCGCCACCATGACAAATATGAGGAGCAGGCGAGATCGAGTTGCTGCCATGGTAGTTAGCCCCCCGGACACCGAGGTGCGGCCTTCGCGGGCAAGCCCGCTCCCACAGTTTTCCGTGTTGTTCACAAAACCTGTGGGAGCGGGCTTGCTCGCGAAGGGGCCCTGGCAACCCACGCAAATATCACAGACTGAACTTTCCCAAAGGGCCAGCGCTCAACCGGATAACCCGCCTTGACCGAAACTGAGGCCCGCCCCCATGAAACCACTGCTGAAGAAGCTCACACTCGCCGCTGCCCTCGCTTGTGCCCTGCCCGCCTGGGCCTGCACTTCCGAGGAAGCCACCGCCAAACGCGAACAACTGGCCCAGGAAGTGGCCAAGCTCACTGAGCAAAACCCGACCAAGGCCAAAGAGATCAACGATGAGTTGCAGAAAATGGATCTGGGCACTGCCTCCAAAGACTTGCCGGACAAGTGCCAGTTGATCGACCAGCGCTTGAAGGAGCTAGGCTCTGCCGAGAAGAAAGCCGAAAGCTGATAGACGCCAGGTATAAAAAAACCCGGACACTGTCCGGGTTTTTCCTGAGTCGCTAACAGCGGTTTACTCAGCCGCTGGCGCTTCCGGCTTGCGGCGCTTGAGCGGCGCCATGCCGTCCTTGCTGACCAGGGAATCGCTCTTCGGCCGGTTGGCGCTCTTGCGCTTGGTCGGGGTCTTGGCGGCAGTTTTCTTCTTGTCGCCCTTGGCGTCGGTCTTTTTCTTCTTCACGCCGACAGCCTTGCCCGAGGCCTTGACCTTCTTCGGTCCGCCGTAGGTGCCTTTGACTTCCTTGATGGTGCGGCGCTCGAAGCTCTGCTTGAGGTAGCGCTCGATGCTCGACATCAGGTTCCAGTCGCCGTGGCAGATCAGCGAGATGGCCAGGCCATCGTTACCGGCGCGGCCGGTACGACCGATACGGTGCACGTATTCGTCGCCACTGCGCGGCATGTCGAAGTTGATCACCAGGTCCAGGCCGTCAACGTCCAGGCCGCGAGCGGCGACGTCGGTGGCCACGAGGATTTTCACACCGCCCTGCTTCAGGCGGTCGATCGCCAGTTTGCGATCCTTCTGGTCTTTCTCGCCGTGCAGCACGAACGCTTTGTATTCCTGCGCCACCAGGCGGCCGTAGATACGGTCGGCCATGGCCCGGGTGTTGGTGAAGACGATAGCCTTCTGGTACGTCTCGTTGGCCAACAGCCAGTTGACGATCTGTTCTTTGTGCTGGTTGTGGTCAGCGGTGATGATCTGCTGGCGGGTGGTGTCGTTCAGCTGGCTGACCGCATTGAGCTGCAGGTGCTCCGGGTTGTTCAGGACCTTGGCGATCATCTCGCGCAGACCCGAACCACCGGTGGTGGCGGAGAACAACATGGTCTGCTGACGGTTGGTGCATTCGTCCACCAGACGCTGCACGTCTTCGGCAAAGCCCATGTCGAGCATGCGGTCGGCTTCGTCGAGCACCAGTACTTCAACTTCTTTCAAGTCGAGGTTGCCGGCGTTCAGTTGCTCGATCATGCGGCCCGGCGTACCGATCAGGATGTCCGGCACCTTGCGCAGCATCGCGGCCTGGACCTTGAAGTCTTCGCCGCCGGTGATCAGGCCGGACTTGATGAAGGTGAACTGCGAGAAGCGTTCAACTTCCTTCAGCGTCTGCTGGGCCAGTTCGCGGGTCGGCAGCAGAATCAGGGTCTTGATGCTGACGCGGATTTTCGCCGGGCCGATCAGACGGTTGAGGATCGGCAAAACGAATGCAGCGGTTTTGCCGCTACCGGTTTGCGCCGTCACCCGCAGGTCACGCCCCTGGAGCGCGAGCGGAATGGCCGCGGCTTGCACAGGCGTTGGCTCGACAAATTTCAGCTCGGCCACGGCTTTGAGCAGGCGTTCGTGCAGGGCGAATTGGGAAAACACGGGTGCTACCTCGAAGAAATGCAAAAAAACAGCTGCATAGGGTAACGGTTTCGAGCGCTCAGGCCGAGTTTCTTTATGCAAATGGCGGTAAACAGTTGGTTTTTTGTTGCCTTGTTTTTCTCAAAACGCAATACAAAGCGTCTTAAATGCTCTAATCGCCTCTCGCGCCCTACAGAAGAATCGTTTTTAACCATGGATATCAAACAGCTCTGGATCAACGTCCTGGACCTTTGGGGTGCCCTCGACCAGCACCCGCTCGTACATTCCAGCCTGGCGCTGCTGCTGTTGCTGGCCCTTGCGCTGTTCCTCGGACGGGTGGCGCGCTACCTCATCCTGCACGCGGCAAAAATGCTCGGTCGCCAGCCGGCCTTGCACTGGGTCAATGATTTTCTGCAGAACAAGGTGTTCCATCGCCTGGCGCAGATCGCGCCTTCGCTGGTGATCCAGTTCGGTCTCAATCTGGTGCCGAACCTGAGCAAGACCAGTCTGAATTTCCTCGGCAACGTCGCCCTGTCCTTCACCTTCCTGTTTCTGCTGCTGGCGGTCAGCGCCCTGCTCAATGCCCTGCTGGACATCTACGCCCGCACCGAACACGCCCGCACCCGCTCGATCAAGGGCTATGTGCAACTGGCGAAACTGGTGTTGTACGTGCTGGGCGCGATCATCATCGTCGCGACCTTGATCGACCGCTCGCCGTTGTTGCTGCTCTCGGGCCTGGGTGCCATGTCGGCGGTGATTCTGTTGGTCTACAAGGACACGCTGCTGTCGTTCGTCGCCAGCGTGCAATTGACCAGCAACGACATGCTGCGGGTCGGCGACTGGATCGAAATGCCCCAGGTGGGCGCCGACGGCGATGTGGTGGACATCACCTTGCACACGGTCAAGGTGCAGAACTTCGACAAGACCATCGTCTCGATTCCGACCTGGCGCCTGATGTCCGAGTCGTTCAAGAACTGGCGCGGCATGCAGGCTTCCGGTGGCCGCCGGATCAAGCGCAGCCTGTTCATCGACGCCAGCGGCGTGCGCTTCCTGCGCGACGACGAGGAGCAGAAGCTGTCCCAGGTGCACTTGCTCACCGACTACATGAGCCGCAAGCAGGCCGAACTCAAGGCCTGGAACGAGGCCCAGGGCAACGTCGCGGCCATGTCGGCCAACCGCCGGCGGATGACCAACATCGGCACTTTGCGCGCCTATGCGCTGGCCTACCTGAAGAGTCATCCGGGGATCCAGCCGAACATGACCTGCATGGTCCGCCAGATGCAGACCACCGCCCAGGGCATTCCACTGGAAATCTACTGCTTTACCCGCACCACGGCGTGGGCCGACTACGAGCGGATCCAGGGGGATATTTTCGACTACCTGCTGGCAGTGCTGCCGGAGTTCGGGCTGAGCCTGTATCAGCAGCCGAGCGGGACGGATTTGCGTGCAGGGATATTGCCGGCAGTGCTGGGCGCGAGCCATCTACCCGAACTGAAAAAGACCCTATGAAATGCTGCACCCGCCACGCGCAACCTGCCCATCAGCAAACGTAGGCGACACCAAGGCTAAATCGGTATAGTTGATCCCTTTGGTAGATGCATCGAACAATGCTCAATTCCATTCAAACATTACGCGCGCTCGCTGCATGGATAGTGGTCTTCCACCATTACATGCAGTTAGTCCATAACTTTCAACTAACCGATACAGTGTCCGTTTCGATGCAACGGTATGGAGCCATCGGCGTCGATTTGTTTTTTGTCATCAGTGGCTTTGTGATTTACCTTTCCGCCACCGGCAAAAAAATCTCCCCTGCAACATTCATCCGCCATCGATTAGCAAGAATTGCCCCCGCATATTGGATGTTTACCTGTATCACTGCAGTGACATTGATTTTTTTACCCGGCTCGATACCTCTGACACTCTATGAGCCTGTATTCCTGCTGAAAAGCCTGTTTTTTATCCCCGCACAGAACCCATCCGGAATCGGTTTTTATCCACTGATGACGGTTGGCTGGACACTCAACTATGAGATGGTGTTTTACGCCGTCTTTCTGGCCAGCCTGTTTTCCCCTGAGAAGTTCAGAGTACCCACGATCATTCTTGGCATTTTCCTGCTATACAAGGCGTTGCCGAGCCTTGGCGGCGGCTTTGTTTTCTACCACAACCCCATTGTGTTTGAATTTACATTCGGAATAATCATTGCGTACGCGTACCAAATAAAACTTGTACAACGTATCCCCTTGGCTCCAGCACTGATAATGGCTATAGCCGCCCTCGGAGTTATTATCCACTATGGTCAGACGGTTCACTCACCATGGAAATCGGGACTACCTTGCGCTGCCATTTTACTTGCTGCGCTATCTCAAGAACGCTTTTTCTCTAGAATCGAACTAATCAATAAACTGGGCGATTGGTCATACTCGACCTACCTGTGTCATGTACTGGTAATGTCCTACATGATAAAAATCCAACAAGCTCTAAACCTCAGCCACCTCACCACGCTGGCAATGATTCTTGGGCTGATTGCTGCAATATCTGCATTGAGTTTCAACCTCATTGAAAAACCGATATCCAGACGGGTCAAGATACGCGAGAAACGCGCATGCGCTGTTCCAACAAGCCCCCCCCAATAAAATGACAACACCTGAAGCGCTGATTGACCTTCAGGTGTTGACCCTCCGGAAGCGGTCAGTGCATCTCGGTATCCTTGCGCAGTAACATAGCAGGTCGCACGCCCAACCGACTGATCCACACCGCCAGCAAAATCACCGAACCGCCGAGCAACAATCGCCCCAGTTCTTCATGCTGGTTCCAGATCAGCAGATTGATCAGCAAACCCACGGGCACATGCAGGTTGTTCATCACTGCCAGGGTCCCGCCATTCACCATGCACGCGCCCTTGTTCCACCAATACAACCCCAGCGCAGTGGAGACCAGGCCGAGGAACAGCAGCACGCCCCATTGCAACGGTGCTTCGGGCAGGAAGTTCTGTTTGCCAAACAGCAGGAACGCCGGCAACGCCACCGCCAGTGCGCCGAGGTAGAAGTAGCCGAAGCGTCGGTAATGCGGCAGATCGCTCGGGTGGCGGGCGACCAGGTGTTTGTAGAGCACCTGCCCGGCGGCGTAGGTGAAGTTGGCCAGTTGCAGCAGCAGGAAACCCATGAAGAAATCCGGGTTGATCCGGTCAAAGCGAATCACCGCCGCCCCCGCTACCGCCACCAGTGCCGCGACCAGGGCCCAGGGATTGAAGCGACGATTGAGTGCATCTTCGATCAGGGTCACGTGCAGCGGCGTGAGGATGGTGAACAGCAGCACTTCCGGCACCGTCAGTACGCGAAAGCTCAGGTACAGACAGACGTAGGTCACGCCGAACTGCAAGGCGCCGATCAGCAGCATGCCGCGCATGAACGCCGGCTCCACCGAGCGCCAGCGGGTCAGCGGGATGAACACCAGCCCTGCCAGGAGCACACGCACCAGCACCGCGAAGTAACTGTCGACATGACCGGCCAGGTATTCGCCGATCAAACTGAAGGAAAACGCCTGGATCAGCGTGACAAAAAGTAGATAGCCCATGCTCGCCTCGTTTTGAATGGCGGCGACGATAGCGGGTTTTGCTACTGATCGCGAACACCCAAACCATACAAAAATCCATTGTGGGAGCGAGCTTGCTCGCGATAGCGGTGGATCAGTCAACATCATTGTCGACTGACACTCAGTCATCGCGAGCAAGCTCGCTCCCACAGGTTTTTTAGGTGCTTGTTAAATCCCGGGCAAAAAAAAGCCCGATCTCGCTAAAGCGTTCAATCGGGCCAGAGCACTCAGGAGCAACAAGTGCGAAGGGAGGTTCGATGCGCGTACAGGCTTGAAGGGGTGCGCCAGGTCACTAGACCATCCAGCGATTATCTGGCGATTAACCGATCAGGCCACTTGAGCAAGCCTGGCGTTCGCCTGGTTCAGGCCTTTCTCCTGGAAGTCACCGCCCAGGTTCATGCCTTCGGCGTGGATGAACGTCACGTCGTGGATGCCGATGAAGCCCATGACCTGACGCAGGTACGGTTCCTGGTGATCGGCGGTGCTGCCGGCATAGATGCCGCCACGAGCCGTCAACACATAGGCGCGCTTGCCTGTGAGTAGGCCTTGCGGGCCGGTTTCGGTGTATTTGAAGGTCACACCGGCACGCAGCACGTGGTCGAGCCAGGCTTTCAGGGTGCTGGGGATCGCAAAGTTGTACATGGGTGCGGCCATGACCAGTACATCGGCGGCGAGCAATTCATCGGTCAACTGGTTGGAGCGTTCCAGGGACACCTGTTCGATGTCGCTGCGCTGCTCGGCGGGTTTCATCCAGCCACCCAGCAGGTTGATATCCAGATGCGGCACCGGATTGACCGCCAGGTCCCGGACAGTGATCTGGTCATTCGGGTGAGCGGCTTTCCACTGGCTGATGAAGGTCTGGGTCAGTTGACGGGAAACCGAGTCTTGCTGACGGGCACTGCTTTCGATGATCAGAACGCGGGACATGGGATGTAGCCTCCATCTGAGAATGCTGTAGGTCGATGGAGTGAAGGTTAAACAGAGTCGAATCGATGAAAAAGCGCAAATAACTGCTATAACCCATCAATAAATTCGTTTATAAGCTCAACATACCCTGTGGGAGCGGGCTTGCTCGCGAAGGCGCCGAGTCAGGCAAATAATATTTCGAATGACAAAACGCTTTCGCGAGCAAGCCCGCTCCCACAGAAGATCGAGGTCATTTCGGGGTGCAGCTCAGCTCGATGCGCAGCTTGATGATGTTGCGGCTGAATTTGGCGGTGGCATTTTTGTGCTTGCCGGCCGGGACGTCGATCTTGCGGGTACGCGGGGCTTCCGGGCCATTGATGAACACAGCCTTGCAGCTTGCATCGACGTCGCCGTAGTTGGCCACCTGGATGGAGCCGATGTCGCTATCCGTGTCGTAGGTCTGGTAATCGATCTTCATGCCGTTGAGGTCTTTCTTCACATCGATCGGGTAAGCCATCGCCGTCAGCGGCAGCAGCGCCAGCAGTACACAACAGATTTTTTTCATTCAGCAGCCTCCAGTAAGGGTTGCCAGCTTAGGACAAGAGGAGCTCAACATGAAAGCGCCCCGCGTAACCCTTGATCAATGGCGAACGCTGCAAGCCGTGGTCGATCACGGTGGTTTCGCCCAGGCCGCCGAGGCGCTGCATCGCTCGCAATCATCGGTCAGCTACACCGTGGCACGCATGCAGGATCAACTCGGCGTGCCGTTGCTGCGCATCGACGGACGCAAGGCCGTGCTGACCGAAGCCGGCGGCGTGCTGTTGCGCCGCTCCCGGCAACTGGTGAAACAGGCCAGCCAACTCGAAGACCTGGCCCACCACATGGAACAGGGCTGGGAGGCCGAGGTGCGCCTGGTGGTCGATGCCGCTTACCCAAGCGCCCGCCTCGTCCGCGCCTTGACCGCGTTCATGCCGCAAAGCCGTGGCTGCCGGGTGCGCCTGCGTGAGGAAGTGCTGTCGGGCGTGGAGGAAGTCCTGCTCGAAGGCGTGGCCGACCTGGCCATCACCGGCTTCAGTATTCCCGGTTACCTGGGCGCGGAGTTGAGCGACGTCGAGTTCGTTGCGGTCGCCCACCCCGAGCATCCCCTGCACCGCCTCAACCGCGAACTGAGCTTCCAGGACCTGGAAAGCCAGATGCAAGTGGTGATCCGCGACTCGGGCCGCCAGCAACCACGGGACGTCGGCTGGCTCGGGGCCGAACAACGCTGGACCGTCGGCAGCCTGGCCACCGCCGCGACCTTCGTCAGCAGCGGCCTGGGTTTTGCCTGGTTGCCCCGGCACCTGATCGAACGGGAACTCAAGGAAGGTACGCTCAAGCTGCTACCGTTGGATCAGGGCGGTAGCCGCAACCCGAGCTTTTACCTGTATTCGAACAAGGACAAACCGCTGGGACCGGCCACGCAGATTCTCATCGAACTGCTGCGCACCTTTGACACCGCACCACTGGACGCCCCGTTCGCCGCCCCCGAACAAGCCTGACACGGAGTGTATGCATGGCCTATTTCGAACACGAAGGTTGCAACCTGCACTATGAGGAATATGGTCACGGCACGCCGCTGCTGCTGGTCCACGGCCTCGGTTCCAGCACCCTGGACTGGGAAAAGCAGATCCCGACACTGGCCACCCGCTACCGGGTGATCGTCCCGGATGTACGCGGTCACGGCCGTTCGGACAAACCCCGGGAGCGCTACAGCATTGCCGGTTTCAGCGCCGACCTGATCGCACTGATCGAGCACCTCAATCTCGGCCCGACCCACTATGTCGGTTTGTCCATGGGCGGCATGATCGGCTTCCAGCTGGGTGTGGACCAGCCGAAACTGCTCAAGAGCCTGTGCATCGTCAACAGCGCGCCAGAGGTCAAACTGCGCAGCCGCGACGATTACTGGCAGTGGTTCAAGCGCTGGAGCCTGATGCACGCACTCAGCCTGCGCACCATCGGCAAGGCATTGGGCAGCAAGTTGTTCCCGAAGCCCGAGCAGGCCGACTTGCGACAAAAAATGGCCGAACGCTGGGCAAAAAACGACAAACATGCTTATCTCGCCAGCTTCAATGCCATTGTTGGCTGGGGGGTCCAGGAACGACTTTCCAAGGTCACCTGTCCAACCCTCATCGTCAGTGCCGACCGCGACTACACACCGGTGGCGCTGAAGGAAAACTACGTAAAACTGCTGCCCGATGCGCGGCTGGTGGTGATCGCCGATTCACGCCACGCCACGCCGCTGGACCAGCCGGAACACTTCAACCAAACGCTGCTGGAGTTTCTGGCCGCAGTCGACACCACCACTCAGGATCACTGACCCATGCTGAAAAAAATCGCCCTCGCCGCTGGCACCGTCCTGTTTGCCGCCAACCTGATGGCCGCAACGCCCGCCAAGGCGCCGCACGTTTTGCTGGAAACCACCAACGGCCAGATCGAAATCGAACTGGATCCGGTCAAGGCGCCGATCAGTACCAAGAACTTCCTTGAGTACGTCGACAGCGGCTTCTACAACAACACGATTTTCCACCGCGTGATCCCAGGTTTCATGGTTCAGGGCGGTGGTTTCACCCAGGCCATGCAGCAAAAAGACACCAAGGCGCCGATCAAGAACGAGCACAACAACGGTTTGGTCAACGTTCGTGGCACCTTGTCCATGGCCCGTACCTCGGTGCCTGACTCGGCCACCAGCCAGTTCTTCATCAACGTCAAGGACAACGACTTCCTTGACCAGGGTGACGGCTACGCGGTGTTCGGCAAAGTGGTCAAAGGCATGGACGTGGTCGACATCATCGTCAATTCGCCAACCACCGTTCGTAGCGGCATGAAAGACGTGCCGGCCGACCCGGTGTTCATCAAGTCGGCCAAGCGCATCGACTGAGACTAAGCTGGACAAGGATGTCCGAGCCGTTGCCGGTGTTTGCCGGCAACGCTCAAAACGTTAAAAGGAGAGCCCGCTCGCGGGCGAACGACCCATGCTTTATCACCGCTTTGAAAAACTGATCGACGTTTTCCGTGAAGCACCGACGGCGTCCCCGCCGGATCGTGTATTCCCTTTTTATACCTACTACCTCAAGCAGGTCTGGCCGAGCTTCGCCGCCCTGTTGATCGTCGGCCTGATTGGTGCATTGATCGAGGTGGCGCTGTTCAGCTACCTGAGCCGTATCATCGACCTGGCCCAAGGCACGCCGAACGCCAACCTGTTTCGCGAGCACGCCCTCGAACTGACCTGGATGGTGGTGGTGGCGCTGGTATTGCGCCCCATATTCGTGGGCCTGCATGACCTGTTGGTGCACCAGACCCTGAGCCCCAGCATGACCAGCATGATCCGCTGGCAGAACCACAGTTATGTGCTCAAGCAGAGCCTGAATTTCTTCCAGAACGACTTCGCCGGGCGCATCGCCCAGCGCATCATGCAAACCGGCAACTCGCTGCGTGATTCCGCCGTGCAAGCGGTGGATGCGTTGTGGCATGTGCTGATCTACGCCATCAGTTCGCTGGTGTTGTTCGCCGAAGCCGACTGGCGCCTGATGATCCCGCTGCTGACGTGGATCTTCGCCTTCATCGGCGCCCTCTGGTACTTCGTGCCACGGGTCAAGGATCGCTCGGTGGTGGCGTCCGATGCGCGCTCCAAACTCATGGGGCGCATTGTCGACGGCTACACCAACATCACCACCCTGAAGCTGTTCGCCCACACCAACTTCGAGCAGCAATACGCCCGCGAAGCGATCAAGGAACAGACCGAAAAAGCCCAACTGGCCGGCCGCGTAGTCACCAGCATGGACGTGGTCATCACCAGCATGAACGGCCTGCTGATCGTCTGCACCACCGGACTGGCCCTGTGGCTGTGGACGCAGTCGCTGATCAGCGTCGGGGCCATCGCCCTGGCCACCGGCCTGGTGATCCGCATCGTCAACATGTCCGGCTGGATCATGTGGGTGGTGACCGGCATCTTCGAAAACATCGGCATGGTGCAGGACGGCCTGCAGACCATCTCGCAACCGGTCTCCGTTACCGACCGCGACCAGGCCAAACCCCTGGCGGTGGCCCGTGGCGAAGTGCGTTTCGAGCAGGTGGACTTCCACTACGGCAAGCAGAGCGGGATCATCGGCGGCCTCAACCTGACCATCAAGGCTGGCGAGAAAATCGGCCTGATCGGCCCGTCCGGCGCGGGCAAATCGACCTTGGTGAACCTGCTGCTGCGCCTGTACGACGTCGAAGGCGGACGCATCCTGATCGACGGCCAGAACATCGCCGACGTCAGCCAGGAAAGCCTGCGCGAGCGCATCGGCATGATCACCCAGGACACCTCGCTGCTGCACCGCTCGATCCGTGACAACCTGCTGTACGGCAAATCCGACGCCAACGACGCCCAACTCTGGGAAGCGGTGCACAAGGCCCGGGCTGACGGTTTCATTCCTGCACTGTCGGACGCCGAAGGCCGCACCGGTTTCGATGCCCATGTCGGTGAGCGCGGGGTGAAGCTTTCCGGCGGCCAGCGCCAGCGCATCGCCATTGCACGTGTGCTGCTCAAGGACGCGCCGATCCTGATCATGGACGAAGCCACCTCGGCGCTGGATTCGGAAGTCGAAGCGGCGATCCAGGAAAGTCTCGAAACCCTGATGCAGGGCAAGACCGTGATCGCCATCGCTCACCGGCTCTCGACCATCGCCCGGATGGACCGGCTGGTGGTGCTGGAAAACGGCAAGATCGCCGAAACCGGAACCCACGCCGAGTTGCTCGCCCATGGCGGCTTGTATGCGCGGCTGTGGCAACACCAGACCGGTGGGTTTGTCGGGATCGATTGAGTCCCGGAACAACACACCCCCTGTGGGAGCGAGCTTGCTCGCGATGACGGAGTGTCAGTCGACAGAAATGGCGTCTGATCCACCGCTATCGCGAGCAAGCTCGCTCCCACAGGGATAAGCGTCATACCGAAGGTCGAAAAAACCGCCAGACCCCGTCAACAACGGGGCCTGGCGGTTTTTTGTGCCTGCTGGAATTCTGAAAAAACCGTGCTGTACTCACTGCAACGTTCTGGAGGTGGTTCTGCAGTCCATCGGCTGGAGGCTCAAGGCAGCATAATCTCGAAAGGGCACTCTCTTATGTCTCTGTTAAAACGTTCGGCGACTGAGTTGGTAGGTACGTTCTGGCTGGTATTGGGTGGTTGCGGCAGTGCTGTGTTGGCCGCGGCTTTTCCAGAGGTGGGGATCGGCTTGCTCGGGGTGTCTTTCGCATTTGGCCTGACCGTACTGACGATGGCCTTCGCCATCGGCCATATTTCCGGCTGTCATCTCAATCCTGCGGTATCCCTCGGCCTGGTGGTGGGTGGGCGGTTTCCGGCCAGTGAATTGCCGGCCTACATCATTGCCCAGGTCATTGGCGGCGTGATTGCAGCCGCCCTGCTGTACTTCATTGCCAGCGGCAAACCCGGTTTCGAACTGGCAGGAGGGCTTGCATCCAACGGCTACGGCGAACACTCGCCTGGCGGCTATTCGATGGCGGCAGGGTTTGTCTGTGAACTGGTGATGACCGCGATGTTCATCCTGATCATTCTCGGCGCCACCGATAAGCGTGCACCGGCAGGACTGGCGCCGATTGCCATCGGCCTGGGGCTGACGCTGATCCACCTGATCTCGATCCCGGTCACCAACACCTCGGTCAACCCGGCGCGCAGCACCGGCCCGGCGCTGATCGTCGGCGGCTGGGCGATTCAACAACTGTGGATGTTCTGGGTCGCCCCCCTGCTCGGCGCAGTGGTCGGCGGCGTGCTGTATCGCTGGCTGGGCAAGGAAGACAACTGACCCGCCATAGCGTGAAGATCAGCCTTGTCGATAAGGCAAGGCTGACTTCGCATCCTCAGCATAAGCCAACACCCCCAGCCGCTCCTGCTCCAGAAAGTCTTTCACCGCCGCCTTCAACCCCGGATGCCGCAGGTAGTGCCAGGAATGGGTAATGACGGGCTCGAATCCACGAATCAGTTTGTGCTCGCCTTGCGCACCGGCATCGAAACGCTGGAAACCATTGGCGATGGCGTAGTCCATCCCCTGGTAGAAACAGGTCTCGAAATGCAGGCGATCGAACTCCGCCAGGCATCCCCAGTAACGGCCATAAAAGCTGTCGCCCCCCACCAGGCTGAACGCCATCGCCACCGGCCTTGACCCCTGCCTGGCCAGCACCACGCGAATCGACTCCGGCATGCGTTCGGCCAACAGACTGAAAAACTCCCGCGTCAGATACGGCCTTTGCCGGCGCACCGCGTAGGTATTGGCGTAGCAGGCATAGACGAAGTCCCATTGCGCCTGACTTAGCTCCCGCCCCTCCAGCCATTCGAACTCGAAGCCCTGCCCGGCCACCTGTTCGCGCTCCTTGCGCATCTGTTTGCGCTTGCGCGAACTGAGCACGTCGAGGAAGTCCTGGAAATCCCGGTAACCGCGGTTCTGCCAGTGATACTGACAGCCAACGCGCTGCAACCAGCCAGGCTGCTCGCTCAATGCCGCATCGGTGAATGGATCGGTGAAGTTGATGTGGGCGCTGGAAAGCCCTTCGAGTTCAAGATAGCCCGGCAGGCTTTTCAACAGTTCGAAACCGTCTTCGACCGTGGCCGCTAACAGTCGCGGCCCGGTCACAGGACTGAACGGCACCGCGCTCAACAATTTGGGGTAGTAATCGATGCCGGCGCGTTCGCAGGCATCGGCCCAGGCGTGATCGAACACGTACTCGCCATAGGAATGCCACTTGCGATAACCGGGCAGCGCGGCGATCAAGCGATCACCTTCAACGTGCAGCAGATGCTCGGGCTGCCAGCCGGAATGGGGGCCGACACTGCCGCTGTCTTCCAGTGCGCTCAAAAAAGCGTGACGCAGAAAAGGCTGACTCTCCGGCACCATTGCATCCCAGGTCTGCGGGGCGATTTCTGACAGTTTTTGCAGGCGTTGCAACGGCATCACCATCCTCACTCTTCATGGCGTGAAAGCCCCGCGAGTATCGCCTATCGCTCCACATTGCACACGGGCAAAGCGACGACAGTGCTCTAACTCAATGGTTCACGGCGGCTTTGTATCGTCACGGACATGACATCACATTGCCACTGCTCTGTAATAAACCATCGCGATACTGGCGCCTGTTTTTAGAGCGCCGGGTTATACCCGGCCACAGTTTTCCGCCCCTTACGGTCGGTTGTGCCCCGGATGGCTCTGTCATCCCCTCTCATCTTCGGAGATTGATATGCGTCTTGCTTCCACGAAAACTGCGGCGGCCTTGTGCGGTGGCCTGTTGCTGGCCATGAGTGTTCCGGCCAGTGCCGCAGTCGACGCCAAACTGCTCGACATGCTCAAGGCTAACGGCTCGATCACTAACGCGCAGTACAGCGAACTGCAAGCCGAGCTGGCCAGGGATCAGAAAGAACAGCAGATTGCCCGTCAGGCTCAGCAAGAGACCAACGAGCAAATCGCGGCCACCGCGAAGAAAACCGACACACTGAGCGCCTTCGACCAAAAACTGGCCTGGGCTGCCAAGACCCAGTTCAAGGGCGACGTGCGCTTCCGTCAGGAAAACGTCCACAACGATGGCGTGCCAAACAACAAGGACCAGGATCGTCAGCGCATTCGTGCACGCCTGGGTGCCTACAGCGAAATCAACCCGCAGGTCGACACCGGTATCCGTATCGCAACCGGTAGCAACGACGACGCTCGCTCGACCAACCAGGACCTGAACAACTACTTCGACAAGAAGCAGATCTGGCTGGACCAGGGTTACATCGACTACCACCCGGACGCGATCAAGAACCTGCACCTGGTTGGCGGCAAGATGCCGCAACAATGGGTGAGCATGGGCGACATCATCTGGGATAGCGACATCAACCCGGAAGGCCTGGCCGTCACCTACAAATACCCGTTGAGCGGCAGCACCGAACTGTTCGGTAGCGCCGGTCACTACACCCTCAAGGACAACGTCGACGGCGAAGGCGTGCAGTTCAAGCACGACCTGCGTCTATACGCCGGCCAGTTGGGTGCGCGCTTCGGCATCACCGACAGCATGAAAATGACCTTGGGCGGCAGTCTCTACGCCTACGACAACGACGACAGCAGCGCCTGCCCTACCTCGGGTACCGTTACTGCGCCATGCGCACTGGCGGTCAACGGCAACAGCCCGGGCGAACGGTTCAAACTGTACGAAGGCTTTGGTCAGCTGGACTTCAGCAACCTGCCGGTTCCGCTGTCGATCTACGGTCAGTACGTCAACAACACCGATGCCAGCAACGACCAGGACACTGGCTGGCTGGCCGGTGTGAAGTCCAAGCTCTACGGCTTCAACGTGGACTACAACTACCGCGACGTGCAGCGTAACGCTGTGGTGGGTGCCTTCACCGACTCCGACTTCGCCAACGGCTTCACCGGTTCGCGCGGCAGCAAGCTGAAAGTGAGCTACGACCTGGACAAGAACTTTGCCCTGGGCGCGACCTACTACATGGCGACCTCGGACCAGACCAACGCCAACATCAACAAGAAGGATTCGGACATCAACACCCTGCAACTGGATGCCGAAGCCAAGTTCTGATTCACCCGCTACACGACTCGGGCAAGGAAGCCCGAGCCCCTTTTACAGCCTGGCGTTGATGTATCGGTCCCCATCATCCTCCGATGCATCAACGCGAGACTGTTTTTTCTCCCGCAATATCCGCCAACCTCCCGCAAAAAAAGATCGCAGCCTTCGGCAGCTCCTACAGGGTTGGGTTTCAACGTGATATCACGGTGAATCCGGTCCTGTAGGAGCTGCCGCAGGCTGCGATCTTTTCAAGCCACAGACTCAGCGCTTGCGCAGCAACACGCTACCAATGGAGTAACCGGCGCCGAACGAGCTGAGCACGGCCAGCGAACCGGCGGGCAGATCGTCCTGGTTCTTGTGGAACGCAATCACGGAACCGGCGGAACTGGTGTTGGCGTAGGTGTCGAGAATCACCGGGGCTTCCTGTTCGGTCGCATCGCGGCCCAGCAGTTTCTTGACGATCAGGTGGTTCATGCTGAGGTTGGCCTGGTGCAGCCAGAAGCGCTTCACGTCGCTGATGTTGAGCTGGTTCTCTTGCAGATGCTCAGCGATCAGTTCGGCCACCATCGGGCAGACTTCCTTGAACACCTTGCGGCCTTCCTGCACGAACAGTTTGTCCTTGGCACCGATGCCCTCTTCCGCCGCGCGGTTGAGGAAGCCGAAGTTGTTGCGGATGTTGTTGGAGAACTTGGTCAGCAGCTTGGTGCTGACGATGTCGAACTGATGCTTGGACGTCGCCAGGTCGGCACGCTCGATGATCACCGCGGTGGCGGCATCGCCGAAGATGAAGTGGCTGTCGCGGTCACGGAAGTTCAGGTGGCCGGTGCAGACTTCCGGGTTGACCATCAGGACCGCGCGGGCCTGGCCCAGTTGCACGCTGTTGGCGGCGGTCTGGATACCGAAAGTCGCCGAGGAGCACGCCACGTTCATGTCGAAACCGAAACCCTGGATGCCCAGCGCTTCCTGGACTTCGATGGCAATGGCCGGGTAGGCACGTTGCAGGTTGGAGCAGGCGACGATCACGCCGTCGATGTCCGCTGCGGTCTTGCCGGCACGCTGCAGGGCTTGTTCGGCCGCGCCGATGGCCATCTGGCACAGCACCGACCACTCGTCGTTGGAACGCTCCGGCAGACGCGGGGCCATGCGTTGCGGATCGAGAATGCCGTCCTTGTCCATGACAAAGCGGCTCTTGATGCCGGAGGCTTTTTCGATGAATGCGGCGCTGGACTCGGTCAATGCCTGCACTTCACCGCGTGCGATGGCATCGGCGTTGTCGGCGTTGAATTGCGCGACGTAAGTATTGAAAGACTGAACCAGCTCTTCATTGGAAATGCTGTTGGCCGGGGTGTACAGGCCGGTGCCACTGATGACGACGTTATGCATGGTCGTGTCTCTAATCTGTTCAGGCAGAAAGCATTGGCACCGTCGTACCAATACACAAAGGGTCTATTCCCGTCCGGGGACGCAAACCTGGCATCGCTTTATTCCGACCTGCCCGCGACCGTGAAGGCTCAAAACCGCGGGGCCGGCATTTATAGGCGCGAAGTTTGCCATAAACAGTGGGTTTTGGCGCCTTTTTGCTGGATGAACCCTACCTGCGGGCCATGCAAAACTGTGGGAGCGAGCTTGCTCGCGATTGCGGCCTGACAGGCAACATAGATGTTGAATGTGATGCCCCCATCGCGAGCAAGCTCTCACAGGTATTGCACTGGCCTCGGGTCTACGGCTCGACTTGCGACCACTGCTTGCTCAGGCGCTTGTCGGAGATCGGCACCTTGGTCCCCAATTGCTGGGCAAACAGCGAAACCCGGTACTCCTCCAGCCACCAGCGATATAACTCCAGCTGCGGATCGCGCTTGCCTTCCTGGGCGTGTTTATTGGCGCGGGTCTGGTATTGCGTCCACAGGCCGCTCAATTCGCCGCTCCAGACCCGGTCGCGCTGCACCTGGGCAGCGATTTTTTCGAAGCGCTGCTCAATGGCCTTGAGGTAACGCGGCAACTCCTTGAGCCACTGCATCGGTGTTTCCCGGACAAACCCCGGATAGACCAGGTGGCTGAGCTGCTGCTTGATGTCGTTCAGGGCCACGGCCTGCGCCAGGTCGATCTTGCCCTTGAAGCGTTTTTGCAGACCATGCCAGAGCTTGAGGATTTCCAGGGTCAGCTTCGCCACACGCTCGGCGTGCTCGGTCCAGGCGCCACGCTTGCGTTCGGCCAGCGACGCCAATCCGGCGCCATCGCGTGGCAGCGGGTCTTCGCCATCGAGAATGCAGCTGTCGAGGCTGGCCAGCAGAATGTCTTCCACCAGCGCATCGACACGCCCCATGTCGCGGTACAGCAGGCCCAGTTCGGTCAGGCCCGGCAACTTGCCACGGAGGAATTTTGCCGACTCGGCCAGTTGCTGCATCAGCAGGCGTTGCAGGGCACGGCGATGCTGGAACTCGGCTTCGGCCGGGGTCGAGAAACGCCCTTCCTTGACCGTGCCGGCTTCTTCCACCAGTGCCGGATAGACCGTCATCGACAGTCCGGCGATCTTCTGCTGGGTTTTCTCGGCCACGGCGGCGAAGACTTTCGGCTCCACCGGCTGCTGGCTCTTCGCGGTTTGCGGCACCGCCAATGCGGCCTGGCTGGCCTCGGCGAAACGCGCCGTCAACTCGGCCAGATCACGTCCTTCACCGAGGAACTTGCCCTGGCCGTCGACGATCTCCAGGTTCATCCGCAGATGGCTTTCAACCTGCTGTGCCGCCTCGGCCCAGGCTTCGTCGCTGACCCGCGCTCCGGTCATGCGCAGCAGCTCGCGACCCAAGGCCTGGGGCAACGAGCCTTCGGCAAAGGTCATGCGCTGCAAGGCAGCCTTGACGAAGTCCGGCACCGGCACGAAATTCTTGCGCAGGGCCTTGGGCAGGTTGCGCACCAGGGCAATGCACTTGGCTTCGATGACACCCGGCACCAGCCAGTCCAGGCGCTCCGGCGGCAGCATCGGCAACAGCGGTGCCGGCACGCGCAGGGTTACGCCGTCCCGTGGATGGTTCGGTTCGAAGTGGTAGCTGAGGGCCAACTCCAGATCGCCGATGTGCAGCGTATCCGGGTAATGCTGTGCGGTGACCTCGCTGGCTTCACGGGCCAGCACGTCTTCTTCGCGCATGATGAGCAGCTGCGGATCTTTCTGACTGTTGATCCGGTACCAGCTGTCGAAGGTCGCGGTCTGATGAATCTCCGCCGGCAGGCGCGCGTCGTAGAAGGCGTACAGGGTTTCTTCATCCGCCAGGATGTCGCGACGGCGGGCCTTGGCTTCCAATTCGTCGAGTTGTTCCAGCAACTGTTTGTTGGCGGTCAAACACTTGGCCTTGGACTGAATCTCGCCACGCACCAGCGCTTCGCGGATAAACAATTCGCGCGAAACCACCGGGTCCACCGGGCCGTAATGCACCGGCCGCCGGCCGACCACGATCAACCCGAACAGGGTGATCTGCTCGAACGCAACCACCTGGCCGCGCTTCTTCTCCCAATGGGGTTCGAAGTGGTTTTTCTTGATCAGGTGCCCGGCGAGCGGTTCGATCCAGTCGGCGTCGATCTTCGCCACCATGCGCGCGTAGAGCTTGGTGGTTTCCACCAGTTCGGCGGTCATCAGCCACTGCGGACGCTTCTTGCCGATGCCCGACGACGGGTGAATCCAGAACCGCCGCTGACGCGCGCCGAGGTAATCGCCCTCTTCGGTTTTCTGGCCGATCTGGCTGAGCAACCCCACCAGCACCGCTTTGTGCAGTTTCGGGTAATCCGCCGGCTCTTTATTGAGGCTCAGCTGCATGTCGCGGCAGATCAGGCTCAATTGGCGATGGGAGTCGCGCCATTCCCGCAGGCGCAGGTAATTCAGGAAATTCTTGCGGCACCAGTTGCGCAGCGGGTTGGCGGTCAGCGCCTGGCGTTGCTCTTCGAATCCGCGCCACAGGTTGACCAGACCGGCGAAGTCCGAGTCGGCGTCTTTCCACTGGGCATGGGCCTGATCCGCCGCTTGCTGACGCTCCGGCGGTCGCTCGCGCGGGTCCTGGATCGACATGGCGCTGGCGACGATCAGCACTTCCTGCAAGCTGCCGAGCTTCGCCGCTTCCAGCAACATGCGCCCCATGCGCGGGTCCACCGGCAGTCGTGCCAATTGGCGACCGAGCGGGGTCAACTGGCTGTTGCGATCCACCGCCGAGAGTTCCTGCAGCAGGTTGTAACCGTCGCTGATGGCCTTGCCATCCGGCGGCTCGATGAACGGGAACGCGCTGACCTCGCCAAGGCGCAGGTGCAACATCTGCAAAATGACCGCCGCGAGGTTGGTCCGCAGGATTTCCGGATCGGTAAATTCCGGGCGACCGAGGAAATCCTCTTCACTGTACAGGCGCACGCAGATGCCCGGCTCGACCCGTCCGCAACGGCCCTTGCGCTGGTTGGCGCTGGCCTGGGAAACGGCTTCGATCGGCAGGCGCTGGACCTTGGCCCGGTAGCTGTAGCGGCTGATGCGCGCGGTGCCGCTGTCGATCACGTAGCGGATGCCCGGCACGGTCAGCGAGGTTTCCGCGACGTTGGTCGCCAGTACCACGCGTCGCCCCGGGTGCGACTGGAAAATCCGCTGCTGCTCGGCCGGCGACAGGCGCGCGTACAACGGCAGGATTTCGGTGTGCTTGAGCTGGGCCTTGCGCAGCATGTCGGCGGCGTCGCGAATCTCGCGCTCACCCGGCAGGAATACCAGCACGTCACCGGGACTGCGGCGCTCACTGCGCTCATAAGCGGCGATTTCGTCGAGGGTGGCGAGAATCGCCTGATCCACCGTCAGGTCGTCCTCGACGCGGTTACCCTCTTCGTCCTGCTCCAGGGTCAGCGGGCGATACCAGGTGTCCACCGGAAAAGTACGGCCGGACACCTCGACAATCGGTGCATCGTCGAAGTGTTTGGAGAAACGCTCCAGGTCGATGGTCGCCGAGGTAATGATGACCTTCAGGTCCGGGCGGCGCGGCAGCAGGGTTTTCAGGTAGCCGAGCAGGAAGTCGATGTTGAGGCTGCGTTCGTGGGCTTCGTCGACGATGATCGTGTCGTAGCGTTCCAGGTAGCGGTCGTTCTGGGTTTCCGCCAGCAGGATGCCGTCGGTCATCAGCTTGATCAGGGTGTTGGAATCGCTCTGGTCCTCGAAGCGCACCTGATAGCCGACCAGTGCGCCCAACGGTGTGCCCAACTCTTCGGCGACCCGGCTGGCCACGCTGCGCGCCGCGATCCGCCGTGGCTGGGTGTGGCCGATCAAGCCATGCTGGCCGCGACCGATCTCCAGGCAGATCTTCGGTAACTGGGTGGTTTTACCCGAGCCGGTCTCACCGGCGATGATCAGCACCTGATGCTTTTCCAGCGCCTTCTTGATTTCGTCGCGCTTGGCGGCAATCGGCAAACTGTCGTCGTAACGAATCACCGGCAGGCTGGCGCGGCGCGCCAGCACCTGCTCACAGGACGCCTGCATGCGCGCCACCCACTGGCCCAGCTTGGCCTCGTCGGGTTTCTTGCGCAGCTCAAGCAACTGCCGCCGCAGCCGGTGGCGGTCGGCGAGCATGGCGTGATCGAGGTTTTTCAGCAGTTTGTCGATGGAGGGCGATTCGTCGGTCATCGGGTACGCAATTCAGTCGTCTAGTGGCGCAGGGTGGCGATTGTCGCAGATTTTACGACCGCTGCGCGGCCGATCGCGAGCAAGCTCGCTCCCACATGGGATCTATAGCGACCACAAAATCGGGGCACGCCACGGTCAAATGTGGGAGCGAGCTTGCTCGCGATCGATTGCGAAGCAATCGCAGAGAACTACTCGTTATCGAGGCCCTTGCGCCGATACGGAAACACATCAATCACCTTCCCCGCCCGAATCGCCTCCTGCAGGCTTTTCCAGTAATCGGCGTTGTACAGCTCACCATGCAACTGATCGAACAACTTGCGCTGCCCCGAATCGGCAAACAGGAACGGCGGAAACTCTTCCGGGAACACATCCAGCGGCCCGATCGAGTACCAGGGTTCGGACGCCATCTCGTCTTCCGGCGTGCGCGGTTGTGGGATGTGGCGGAAGTTGGCCTCGGTGAGAAAGCAGATTTCGTCGTAGTCGTAGAACACCACCCGGCCGTGACGGGTGACGCCAAAGTTCTTCAGCAGCATGTCACCGGGAAAGATGTTGGCCGCCGCCAGTTGCTTGATCGCCAGGCCGTAATCTTCCAGGGCTTCGCGCACCTGCGCTTCGTTGGCATTTTCCAGGTACAGGTTAAGCGGGGTCATGCGCCGCTCAGTCCAGCAGTGACGGATCAGCACCGTGTCGCCTTCCACCGACACCGTGGAGGGTGCGACGTCCAGCAATTCCTCCAGGCACGCCGGGTCGAACTTGCTCAGCGGGAAACGGAAGTCGGCGAATTCCTGGGTATCGGCCATGCGCCCGACCCGGTCGACGCTTTTCACCAGGCGGTACTTTTCGATCACCGTGGCGCGGTCGACGTTTTTCGATGGCGAGAAACGGTCCTTGATGATTTTGAACACGGTGTTGAACCCCGGCAGGGTGAACACGCTCATGACCATGCCGCGCACACCGGGGGCCATGATGAACTGGTCGTCGGTATTGGCCAGGTGATTGATCAGCGCCCGGTAGAACTCCGACTTGCCGTGCTTGTAGAAGCCGATCGAGGTGTACAGCTCGGCGATGTGCTTGCCCGGCAGGATGCGCCGCAGGAAGCCGATGAATTCCGCCGGCACCGGCACATCCACCATGAAATACGAGCGGGTGAAGGAGAAAATGATCGACACGTCCGCTTCGTCGGTGATCAGCGCATCGATCTGAATACCGCGACCTTCCAGGTGCAGCAAGGGAATTGCCAGCGGCCATTGCTCGTCGGCGGTGTAGATGCGCCCCACCAGGTACGCACCTTTATTGCGGTACAGCACTGAGGAAAACAGCTCGACGCTCAGCTCCGGGTCCTTGCACACCCAGTCCGGCAGGTTCTCGCGCAGTTGCGCTTCGAGGCGTTTCAGATCACCGGACAGGTCGGCGTAATCCTCGCTGAAGCGGTAGTCGGCGAAGATGCTGGCGAGCATCGCCGACAATTGGCCTTGCGGCTTGTAGGTGCGGGTTTGCGCGGCCCTTGCCCGGCGCAGACTCGGCCGGGTGGTGTGGATGAACATGCAGCCGTCGCTGATCAGGTCATGGCTGAACAATCCGCAGAAGATCGAGTTGTACCAGGTCTCGGACAATTCATCGTCGAAGCGCAGGTCGATCAGGCTGATGTAGGCACTTTTCACCAGTGGCCAGCAGCTGACGTCCAGGGTGTCGGCGTCAAACGCGGTGCGCAGTCGCTCCACCGTTTCACTGACTTTATCTTCGTACAGATTGATCCGCGCTGCCGACGCCGATTGCGTCTCTTGCCACCGGGCCTGTTCGAAGCGGGCCCGGGCACCGTCGGTGATCTGCCGGAAATGCTCGCGGTAATCGTCAAAGCCATCGAGGATCAAACGGGCGATGTCGGCGGCTGGCCATTGCTGCGGCATGGTGAGACCTCTACGGGAATTCGGGAGGCTTGAGCTTAGCCAGTGAACCGGGTGCAGGAGAAGCGTAATTTTCCAGGCGCCGCGTCATCGACACCCTGAAGAGTTCAATGCCCGGTTTTCGGTTGCCATCGATCACGCACTCAGCAACACTTTCGCCCCTTCATCATGGAAGGACCGCGCTGTGAACCCCGTCGATATTTTCCGTTTACTGTCCCTGGCGGCCATTTGGGGTGCGAGTTTTCTGTTCATGCGCATCATCGCCCCGGTGATCGGCTCCCTGCCCACCGCGTTTTTCCGCGTATCGATTGCCGCCGTCGGGTTGCTGGTGATTCTTGGCCTGATGCGCATCAGCTGGGATTTCAAGGGCAAACTCAAGACCGTGATGCTGCTCGGGGTGATCAATTCCGGCATCCCGGCGACCCTGTACTCCGTTGCCGCGCAGGTGCTGCCTGCCGGTTATTCGTCGATTTTCAATGCCACAACCCCCTTGATGGGCGTGCTGATCGGTGGCCTGTTTTTCCAAGAAAGGCTCACTGGCGCCAAGCTCGGCGGCGTGTTCCTGGGGTTGTTCGGCGTGGGCGTGCTGACCCGTGCCGGTCCGGTGGCGTTCGATATGGCACTGCTGATGGGTGCCGTCGCCTGCCTGCTCGCCACCACGTGCTACGGATTTGCCGGATTCCTCGCCCGCCGCTGGCTCGATCAGGCCGGCGGTCTCGATAGTCGCTTGTCGGCACTGGGCAGCATGCTCGGCGCGACCTTGTTCCTGCTGCCGCTGTTCGGCTACAGCGTGATCAGCCAGCCACCGGTGAGCTGGGGCGGCTGGAGTGTGTGGCTGTCGTTGCTGGGCTTGGGGCTGGGCTGCACGGCGTTTGCCTACATTATTTACTTCCGGCTGCTGAGTTCGATCGGCCCGGTGAAATCGATGACCACGACCTTCCTGATCCCGTTGTTTGGCGTGTTGTGGGGGGCGCTGTTTCTCGATGAGCCGCTGTCGATGGCGCATATCTATGGTGGGGTTTTGATTGCAGTGGCGTTGTGGCTGGTGTTGAAACCGGCTGCGGTGAAACCGGGCTTGGTGGCTGAGCGGTAGAATTGTTGCGTTGCCGATGACGCCTTCGCGGGCAAGCCCGCTCCCACAGGGTTTGCGCGGTCCTTGTGGGAGCGGGCTTGCTCGCGAAGGCGATAGACCAGACACCAACAATCACAAAGCCGAAACACTCACCTCCCCATCCACCAACCGCCGAATCCCCAGCGGATTGCCGTTCTGCAACGCCTCGGGCAGCAGCGCATCCGGATAATTCTGGAAGCACACCGGCCGCAGGAAACGATCGATCGCCAGGGTGCCGACCGAAGTGCCCCGCGAGTCGGATGTCGCCGGATACGGCCCGCCATGCACCATCGACTCGCAGACTTCGACCCCGGTCGGATAGCCATTGAGCAGGATCCGCCCGACCTTCTCTTGCAACAGTTCCGCCAGCCAGCGGTACTCCAGCAGTTCGTCGGCCTCGCCAATCAAGGTCGCGGTCAGTTGCCCGCGCAAGCCCTGCAATGCTGCCGCCAACTGCGCCCGATCCTCGACCTCGATGACGATGGTGGTGGGCCCGAACACTTCCTCCTGCAGCAATTGATCGCCCTTGAGCAACAGGCTGGCATCGGCCTTGAACACCTGCGGCTGCGCCTGATTGCCCTGTTGCGGCCGGCCCGCCAGATGGCTCAGGCCCGGATGTTCGTGCAGTTCGCCAAGGCCCCGGTTGTAGCTGGCCAGCGTGCCGGCATTGAGCATGGTTTGCGCCGGCTGCTGGTTCATGTGGGCGCAGAAAGCCTCAAGAAAAGCACTGAACTGCGGCGAGCGCACACCAATGACCAAGCCCGGATTGGTGCAGAACTGGCCACAGCCCAGGGTCACCGAACCTGCCAATTGCGCCGCGATCTGCTCACCGCGCTCCGCGAGGGCTTGCGGCAGCAGGAACACCGGATTGATGCTCGACATCTCGGCGAACACCGGGATCGGCTGTGGCCGGTTTGCGGCCATGTGGCTCAGGGCATTGCCGCCCTTGAGTGAACCGGTGAAGCCCACCGCCTGAATCGCCGGATGTTTGACCAGCCATTCGCCGACACCACCGCCGTAGATCATGTTGAACACACCGACCGGCATCTCGGTTTTTTCCGCGGCACGGATGATCGCGTCAGCCACCCATTGTGCGGTTGCCATGTGCCCGCTGTGGGCCTTGAACACCACCGGGCAACCGGCGGCCAGTGCCGAGGCGGTATCGCCACCGGCGGTGGAAAAGGCCAGCGGGAAGTTGCTCGCACCGAACACCGCCACCGGCCCCAGGGCGATGCGGTACTGACGCAGATCCGGACGCGGCAGCGGCTGGCGATCCGGCAGGGCTCGGTCGATGCGCGCACCATAGAAGTCGCCGCGACGCAGCACCTTGGCGAACAGGCGCAACTGGCCGCTGGTGCGGCCACGCTCACCTTGGATACGCCCGGCCGGCAACGCTGTCTCGCGACACACGGTGGCGACGAACTCATCGCCCAACGCGTCGATTTCATCGGCGATGGCGTCGAGGAACCGCGCGCGTTTTTCCGCACTCAGGTGGCGGAAGGTCGGGTATGCCGCAGCCGCCGCCTTGGCAGCGGCATCCACTTCGGCTTCGCTGGCCTGGAAGAAGGTGCCGGGCAGCGGCTCGCCGGTGGTGGCGTCTAGGCTTTGCAGCTGCAACGTACCATTGGCACTGCGGCGACCGCCGATGTAGTTGTGTCCAGGAAACAGGTTCATGTGGATTCCTTGATCGATTGCAGACCTACGGGGGTCAGAGTGTGCGTACCTGACCGATAGCCAGCGGCTGGGCGCTCTCGCCGATGCCGTTGACCAAAGGCGCACCGAACTCATCGAGACTGATCTGGAAACTGTCCCCCGGCTGGGTCTTCACACCGTCGGCAAACGACAGCGTGGCGGTACCGAAGTAGTGCACGTGAACATCGCCGGGACGCAAAAACTGCGCGTACTTGAAGTGATGAAATTCGAGATTGGCCAGGCTGTGGCACATGTTGTCTTCGCCGCTGAGAAACTCTTTTTCCCAGATCGTCTGGCCGTTGCGCGTGATGCGGCTGGTGCCGACCAGATGTCTGGGCAACTCACCGACGCGCAACTCCGGGCCAAAGGAGCAGCAACGCAGCTTCGAATGAGCGAGATACAGGTAGTTGCGCCGCTCCATGACGTGGTCGGAGAACTCGTTACCCAGCGCGTAACCGACACGGTACGGCTGGCCGTCGTCGCCGATCACATACAGGCCGGTCAGTTCCGGCTCCTCACCGGCGTCCTCGGCAAACGGCGGCACCGGGAAATCCGCTCCGGGACGCACGACGATGCTGCCGTCGCCCTTGTAGAACCACTCCGGTTGCGCGCCGACCTGCTCCGCCGCCGGTTTACCGCCCTCCAAACCCCACTTGAACATGCGCATTGTGTCGGTCATGCCGGCTTCGACTTCACCATCGTGCTGGTGCATTTTGTCCCGCGTCGCGGCGCTGCCCAGATGGGTCAGGCCCGTGCCGCTGATCAGGCAATGGGCCGGGTCTTCGTGGTCCAGCGGTGGCAGGACCTTGCGCTGCTGCAACAGCTGCGCGTAATCCGGACCGGGGTCGCTGCCGCGCCGGGCGATTTCTTCCTGCAGGCTGCGCTGGGCACGGATGGCGGCCAGGGCCAGTTCACGGGTACTGCGGGTATCGCGCAGTACCTGGACGCGAGCGCCCTCAACCACGCCAACCTGGCGTTGCCCGTCGGTGTTTTCAAACTGAATCAGGCGCATGTCGGCCCTCCGAAAAGTCGTGATGGGCGCCGCGAAAGAGCGGCGCCGGACGGTCACTCGATGATGTTGAAATCGCTCAGGTACTCATCGGAGATTTCCAGGCCCAGGCCCGGCTTGTTGTCATCCAGCTGGATGTAGCCGTTGACCGGTTGCGGCTCGCCCTTGAACACGTAGTAGAAGAGCTCGTTGCCGACTTCGACGTCGAACACCGGGAAGAACTCGGCCATCGGCGAAGCCGTGGTGGACATGGTCAGGTGGTAGTTGTGCATCTGCCCGGCATGCGGGATGACCGGCACCGACCAGGCCTCGGCCATGGCGTTGATCTTGCGCGCGGCGGTGATGCCGCCGACGCGGTTGGTGTCGTACTGGATCACGTCGACGGCGCGGCGTTCCAGCAGGTCCTTGAAGCCGTAGGAGGTGAACTCATGCTCGCCGCCGGAGATCGGCATGATCCCCATCTTCTTCAGCTCGATGTAGCCTTCGATGTCGTCGGCGATCACCGGTTCTTCGAGCCAGCGCGGCTCGAACTCGGCCAGTTTCGGCAACATGCGCCGGGCATACTCGAGGGTCCAGCCCATGTAGCATTCGAGCATGATGTCGACGTCGGGGCCGGCCAGCTCACGCAGGGCGCGCACTTGTTCGATGTTGCGGCGCATGCCCGCCGGACCGTCCTTCGGGCCATAGCCGAAACGCATCTTCAGCGCGGTGAAACCCTGGTTCAGATAGCCTTGGGCCTCTTCGAGGAACAGGTCGAGGTTGTCGTTGGCGTAGAGCTTGGAGGCGTAGGTCCAGATCTTTTCCTTGGTGCGCCCGCCGAGTAACTTGAACACCGGCTTGTTCACCGCTTTGCCCATGATGTCCCAGATCGCGATGTCGATGGCCGAGATCGCCGCCATGCCGATGCCCTTGCGCCCCCAGGCGTGGCTCTGGCGGTACATTTTCTGCCAGATGTATTCGTTGTCGAACGGGTCTTCGCCGATGGCGATCGGCGCCAGGTAGGTGTCGATGATTTCCTTGGCCACGCGCGGCGCCAGGGCACAGTTACCGATGCCGACGAGGCCGGTGTCGGTCTCGACTTCCACCACCAGCCAGCCGTGGAAGCGGAACGAGCCCATGGCGTCGCCGCGCTCGAACAGGATGTCGCTGGCGTTGGTGCAGAAGTGCGCCTGAGGTGGCACGACTTTGCCTTTCCACTCGAAAACGCGGGTACGGATCGCTTTGATTTTCATGAATAGAGTTTCCTTGCGCTGCCGGCTTCTTGTCATTGTGAGTCGCTGCGCAATGCCACTCGGGTGGCGGTCTTGCGCATTCGATGGAGCGACTTTAGCCAGCGGCCAAGGGCTGCGGATAATCACTTATGCGTATCCGGCGATAACCTGGAGTGATAGGAGAACCAACCAAGTGAGCAGTTCGGGTTATCAGCCAAACACAAAACAAAAGTGAGAGCGGGCTTGCTCGCGAATGCGGAGGGTCAGTCGACGTAGTTGTCGTCTGACCCTCCGCATTCGCGAGCAAGCCCGCTCCCACAGGGGATTGTTGCCGTTTTAGAAATCCGGGATCAGTGGCGGTTGCGCCCCATCCGGCACGCGATCTCGAACGCCTGGCGGATCGCGCCGACGTTCGCCTTGCCCTGCCCCGCAATGTCGAACGCGGTGCCATGGGCCGGGGTGGTGATCGGGATCGGCAGTCCGCCCTGCACCGTGACGCCACGGGAGAAGCCCATCAACTTGATCGCGATCTGCCCCTGGTCGTGGTACATGGTCACCACCGCGTCGAAGGCACTGGCATCGCCCTGGACCTTGAGGAAGATCGTGTCGGCCGGATAAGGGCCGTCCGCCGCGATCCCCAGTGCCTGTGCCGAACGCACCGCCGGGCCGATGATGTCCAGTTCCTCGCGACCGAACGAACCGTTATCACCGTTATGCGGATTCAGCCCGCAGACGCCGATGCGCGGCTTTTCCAGCCCGTTGCGCTTGAGCGCGGTGTCGATCAGTTGAATCGCTTCGACCACCCGTTGCTGGCTGAGCAGGCCCGGCACATCGGCCAGGGCCACATGGGAGGTCACCCGCGAAGTCCAGAGATTGTCGAGTACGTTGAATTCGCAGAACGGTCCATGGAAATCCAGCAGCTCGGCGAACCAGTGCAGCTCATCGCTGTGGGCCATGCCGGCCATGTGCAGTGAAGTCTTGTTCAATGGCCCGAACAACACTGCGTCGGTGATGCCCGCTTCGGTCAGGCGCAGGGCTTTTTCCAGGGTGTCGAGGCTGTAGCGGCCACCGATGACGCTGGCCTCGCTACGCGCAAACTCACCGATAGTGTCGCCGCGAAAGTCATAGAACAGCGGCGTGTCATCGACAAATGCCAGTTGCTCCAGAGACTCGACGCGACGATAGGGAAATTCCATCCCGGCAATGCGCATGCCGCGACGCATTTCCGCTTCGTCGGCGATCAGGATCACATTGGCCTGGGCACGCACTTCAGGCTCGCCCAGCAGGCGCGCAATCAGCTCAGGGCCGATGCCCGCCGGGTCGCCGAGGACCATTGCGATGGTGGATTTGCTCATGCTTCACTCCTCAAGGGTTCAGGCTGCGCCCGCTCATTGGCGCAAGGCTCACAGCGATAGACCCGCTGCGCGTTGCTGTAGAAAAGTCGTTCCTGATCGGCTGTCGGCAGATCGGCGACGATGGATTTGAAACCGCTATAGATGTCGTCGAACGAGCCGCACAGGCTGTCCACGGGGAAGTTGCTGGCGAACATCGCCCGGTGGCTGCCGAACATGGCGATCACCTCGCGCACGATCCAGGCGTTGTCCTTGGCGCGCCAGCGCTGGCCGCCCTGCCCCAGGCCGGAAATCTTCACCTGCACGTTCGGCCACTGCGTCAGCCGCGCCATCGCCAGACGCCAGCCCGCCAGGCCTTCGGCACTGCGGTCATTGGGCAAACCGGCGTGGTTGAGAATCAGCGTGATGCCGGGAAAATCCCGGGCCAGGCGTTCGGCCTCGTGCAGGTTCCACCAGGGCGTCTGCAAGTCGAAATGCAGCCCCAGCCCTTCAAGCGCGGCATAACTGCGGCGCCAGTGTTCGTCACTCATCAGGCTGCGCATGTGCCCCACCTGCGTCGGCGCGATCGGGCCACCGGGTTTGTGGCGCACGCTGCGCACATGCTTGAAACGCGCCTGCTCGGTGAGCACATCGATAGCGTCCGGATGATCGAGCCAGGCTTGCGCCACGACTGCATTGGGTACGCCGTAGCGGGCGGCCAGTTGCTCGATGAAACGGGTTTCGCCAATCGGGTCCTGGGGGTTCCACTCAGTCTCGACATACACCGTTTGCACGACGTTATGGGAACCTGCATCGGCGAAGTAATCCTCGGGGAAATAGCGGCGCTTGATCGCGCTGTAGTCTCCGTAGCGAAAAGGTATGTTGGCCTCGGGGGCAAGCCATGGGTGGTCGTTGACGGTCGGGTCCCAGAAGTGATGATGGGCGTCGATGATCGGGCCGTTCCACAACGCATTAGTCATGACGCACCTCGTCGAGGCTGATGAACAAGGTCGCGAGCACGAAGACTGCCGAGCACGCCGCGAAGAACCCGAGCACCGGGGCGAAACCACCGGCCGCTTGCAGAATCACGCCCACCAGGATCGGCACGGCGATGCCGCCGGTACTGCCGGCCATGTTCATCACGCCGCCGATCAAACCGACCCGCGCCGGCGCCGCCAGCAGCGCCGGGAAGCTCCAGTAGAGGCTGCCCCACATCAGGAAGAACGCGGTCATGGCCAACAGCGCCACCGCCGCAAAAGGATGGCTCAAGGTCGGCAGCAACAGGAATGCGCCGAGGGCCACCAGCCCGGAAAACGCCAGCAGGCTCTTGACCGCCACCGCGCGACTCACGCCTTTGCGAATCAAGCCATCACAGAGGAAACCCCCGGTCAACGAACCGAGTGCACCGCAGACAAAAATCACGAAGGTCGCCGCACCAATCCCCTTGATATCGAAACCCCGGGCCTGGGCCAGATAACTCGGGCCCCAGGTCAGCAGACCGAAATACACCATCGCCCAACTCGCCCGGCCGATCAGCAAACCGCTGAGCGAGCGTGGCGCAATACCCAACCCCTTGACCGGCGCCCGGGCCGCTTCGGCGGCGGGCGTTGCGCGGCCGACGTTGATTTTCTCGAGCTCCGCCGCATTTACTTGAGGGTGACCGGCCGGGTCATCACGCAGATAACGCCGCGCCAGCCAGGCCAGCACCAGGGTGGCGATACCGGCGATCACGAAGGCCAGGCGCCAGGAGTCCAGCGAGGCAATCAGCCAGGCAATGATCAACCCGCCAAGGGCCACGCCCAACGGGCTGCCGCTGTCCATCAACACCGCGCCGCGACTGCGCTCGCTCGGGGCCAGCCACAGGGAAATCAGCTTGCCGCCCGACGGGAACAGCGGTGCTTCGGCGGCGCCCAGTGCAACCCGGGCAAACAACAACGACAAGCCGCCCGTGGCGAACGCCGCCAGCACCTGAAACGTGCCCCACAACCCGGTGGACCAACTGATGACCCGGTGCGGGCCGAAGCGGTCGATCAGCCAGCCGCCGGGAATCTGCAACAGTGCGTAGGCCCAGAAAAAGCTGCTGAGGATCAGCCCTTGCAGGCTCGGCGACAGGGAAAACTCATGGGCGATGGTCGGCATCGCAATGGACAGCGACACCCGGTCGATCAGGTTGACCATGGTCAGCGCGAAGATGATCGCGAAGATCCGCCAGCGCACGCTGCTGGCTTTGGCGGTGCCGGCCAGCGGCCTGGTCGCTTCGTTGGGCTGGGCAACTGCGCCGGGCAGATGCAGGGAAGCACTGGGACGAACCATGGTGCATGCCTCGTTTATTATTTTTGTGGAGATGCAGACTTGATAAGCACTATCGAAGGCTTGCTGATAACCGTCTAATCAAAACTTGAAATCAGGCGATAGCCTCGGGTTATGTCATGCCCTGCTTTCAACGACCTTTCAACGTTGCCACGCATTCTTTTCTGTAGGAGCGAGCCTGCTCGCGATGGTCTTCAACGAAAACACGTGCTTCCTGAATTAACGCGGTGCCCTTGAGTCCATCGCGAGCAAGCTTGCTCCTACAGTAGTCAGCAGTCAGCAGTTTGCCGATCTATAACCCCAGGCTATCGGTGTATGTATTGTTTTGACTAGACGCCGTGCCCGCACCTTCACACACTCGGGCCAGGCTTGCGGCTTTACCGCGCAAACAAGCCGCTCATAACAATTACAAGAACATGAATACGAGGCTCTTCCATCATGCGAAATGCATTCGTCCGTCGTACTTCCCGTCTGTTTCTTGGCTGCGCACTGATCGCCGCCGGTACCCTTCCCGCTCTCGCCAACGCCGCCTGGCAACCGGACAAGAACGTCGAAATCGTCGTAGCCGGCGGTCCCGGTGGCGGTACCGACCAGCTCGGTCGCCTGATCCAGTCGATCATCACCACGCACAAGCTGCTCGACGTGAACACCATCGTCCTCAACAAGGGCGGTGGCAACGGCGCCGAAGCCTTCCTCGACCTGAAAATGAGCAAGGGCGATGCCGACAAACTGGTGATCGGCACCAACAACATCTACCTGTTGCCGCTGGTGTCCAAGCTCGGTTACGAATGGCAGGAACTGACCCCGATTGCCGCCGTGGCCGAGGATGACTTCATTCTCTGGAGCTACAAGGGTGCGCCGTGGAAGGACGCTAAAAGCTTCTACGAAGCGGTCAAAGCCGACCCGTCGAACCTGCGCATGGGCGGCAGCCAGTCCAAGGACGTCGACCAGACCCTGACCCTGCTGCTGAACCAGACCAACAACAGCAAACTGGTGTACATCCCGTTCAAGAGCGGCAGCGAAGCCGCGACGCAACTGGCCGGCAAGCACATCGCTGCCAACGTCAACAATCCAAGCGAGAGCATCAGCCAATGGCGTGGCGATCAGGTCGAGCCGCTCTGCGTGTTCAGTAAGGAGCGCATGGGCTATACCGACAAAGTCGCCGGCGACAAATCCTGGGCCGACGTCCCGACCTGTCACGAACAAGGCCTGGGCATCGATCAGTACCGCTTCCCGCGCACCGTGTTCATGCCCGGCGACGTCACCGCCGAGCAGCGTGCGTTCTATGTCGAGTTGATGCGCAAAGTCACCCAGACCGATGAGTTCAAGGCTTACGTGAAGCAGAACGCTCTGGTGCCAACCTTCCTCGAGGGCGAGCCGCTGACCGCCTACATCGAAAAAGACACCGCCCGCGTCACGCCGGTGTTCAAAGAGGCCGGCTGGCTGAAAAACTGAGCTGCTCACGGCCGCCCGCCCTGCGTACGGCCGTCACCTCTGGAGGTGCTTTCATGTCCCATTCTTCGGATTCACCAGCGCTGGTCGGTACACGCTGGGTCGAACTCGGCCTGGCACTCTTCACCACGCTGATCGGCGCGGTGGTGATGTTCGGCAGTGTCGAACAGGGTATCGGCTGGGGTGATGCCGGCCCCGAGCCGGGTTACTTTCCCTTCTACATCGGCCTGATGTTGAGCGCCGCCAGTGTGGCCAACGGCGTGTTGACCCTGGTGCGCTGGCAAGCCCTGGGCATCTCATTCGTCAGCCGCAGTGCGTTCAGGCAAGTGCTGTCGGTGTTCGTGCCCATTGCGCTATTCGTCGGTGCGATGCCGTTCACCGGCATCTACGTCGCTTCGGCCTGCTTCATTGCCTGGTTCATGTGGCGTGACAAGGTCCGCGCCAAGCCTTACGGCAAATGGATGATCGGCAGCGTGTCCCTGGGCGCGGTGCTGGCCAGTTACCTGATTTTCGCGCTGTGGTTCAAAGTGCCGCTGGATGCCGGCCCAATGGGCGACTGGATTGCCCTGGCCGGGAGACATTTCAAATGAGCGAGTTCGATTCCCTGCTGCAAGGCATGAACCTGATCCTCACGCCGGGCCATATCGGCCTGATGGTGATCGGCGTGCTGCTGGGCATTCTGGTCGGCGTACTGCCCGGTCTCGGTGCCCCCAACGGCGTGGCGTTGCTGTTGCCGCTGACGTTCACCATGTCGCCGGTGTCGGCGATCATCCTGCTGTCGTGCATGTACTGGGGCGCGCTGTTCGGCGGCTCGATCACCTCGATCCTGTTCAACATCCCGGGTGAGCCCTCATCGGTGGCAACCACCTTCGACGGTTACCCCATGGCCCGCGAAGGCCGCGCCGCCGAAGCCCTGACCGCCGCGTTCAGTTCGGCCTTGCTGGGTGCGTTGGCCGGCGTGTTGTTGCTGACGTTCCTGTCGACCAAAATTGCCGCATTCGCCATGTCCTTCAGTTCACCGGAGTTCTTCGCGGTGTACCTGTTGGCGTTCTGCACCTTCATCGGCATGAGCAAGAACCCGCCGCTGAAAACCGTGGTGGCGATGATGATCGGTTTCGCCATGGCCGCCGTCGGCATGGACACCGTGTCCGGCAACCTGCGCCTGACCTTCGACCAGCCGATCCTGATGACCGGCATCAGCTTTGAAGTGGCGGTGATCGGCCTGTTCGGCATCGGCGAAATCCTCTGCACCGTGGAAGAGGGACTGGTGTTCCGCGGCGAGCATGCGCGGATCACCCCGATGGTGATCCTGCGCACCTGGGCCAAATTGCCGCGTTACTGGTGGACGATTGTGCGCAGCACCCTGGTCGGCTGCTGGATGGGCATCACCCCTGGCGGACCGACTGCCGCGTCGTTCATGAGCTACAGCCTGGCGCGGCGTTTCTCGAAAAACCGCGACAACTTCGGCAAGGGCGAAATCGAAGGGGTGATCGCCCCGGAAACCGCTGACCACGCGGCCGGCACCAGTGCCCTGCTGCCGATGCTGACCCTGGGCATTCCCGGCTCGGCGACTGCGGCGGTGATGCTCGGTGGCCTGATGATCTGGGGTTTGCACCCGGGGCCGACGCTGTTCGTCGAGCAACACGATTTTGTCTGGGGCCTGATCGCCAGCATGTACCTGGGCAACGTGGTGAGCCTGATCGTGGTGCTGGCCACTGTGCCGCTGTTCGCTTCGATCCTGCGCATCCCGTTCTCGATCATCGCGCCGATCATCATCATGGTCTGCGCCATCGGTGCCTACTCGGTGCACAACTCGTTCTTCGACGTGGTGCTGATGCTGGGCTTCGGTGCGTTGGGTTATCTGTTCAAGAAACTCGGCTACCCGATTGCGCCGCTGGTGTTGGCGGCAGTGCTGGGCGACAAGGCAGAAGATGCGTTCCGTCAGTCGATGCTGTTCTCCGATGGGCACCTGGGGATTTTCTGGTCCAACCCCTTGGTCGGCAGCTTGACCACGGCGGCGCTGCTGATGCTGTTCTGGCCGCTGATTTCCAAAGCGCTGCAAACCCTGATCGGCCTGCGCAAACCCCAGGTCGCCAAACCAAAATCGGTGCTGTGACACGCCAAAGCTGGCAACGCCTGGCATTTGTTGTCAGGCTTGCCGCAGGACTTTTTTGCGAGCACGGCCCATGACCCGAATTCCTGCTGCCAACGTAATCCACAGCCGACTGCGTCTGCGCCAACTGCGGCTGATGCTGGCGTTGCAGGAATTCGGCTCGTTGCGTCGCGCCGCCGACCACATCGGCATGACCCAACCGGCCGCGACCAAAATGCTGCATGAAGCCGAGGACCTGTTGGGCGTCGAGCTGTTCGAACGCCTGCCCCGGGGCATGCGCTCTACCCCGTTCGGGGAAACGGTCATTTATTACGCACGCATGGTGTTCGCCGAACTCAGCGGCATGCGTGAAGAGTTGGTCGCCCTCGAGTCCGGCAACCTTGGCCGGGTCGCGGTCGGGGCCATTCCGGCACTGGCTTCAGGGCTGCTGACGCGCACCATCGCCACCTTGAAACAAAGCCATCCACGCTTGTCGATGAGCATCCAGGTCGACACCAGCGACGTGCTGGTGCAGGCGCTGTTGCAAGATCAGCTGGATATCGTGTTGGGGCGGATTCCCGCCGGTGCCCGGGCAGAGGAGTTGCTGTTCGACAGCCTTGGCGAGGAAGCGCTGTGCGTGATTTCCGGCGCACAGAATCCACTGGCCAAAGCCACGCAGTTGAGCTGGGCCGAATTGCAGAACATGACCTGGGTACTGCAACAGCAGCCCAGCCCGATGCGCGCGATCATCAATCAGGTCTTCCACAACGCGCGGGTCGACATCCCGAGCAGCATCGTCGAAACCACGTCGATCATGACTTTGCTGTCGTTGATTCAGCAGACCGACATGCTCGGCGTCACGCCGGTGTCGGTGGTCGAGGACTATCCCGGTCGGGATCTGCTGGCGGTGTTGCCGATCAAGTTCGAGGCGCGGCTGCCACCGTACGGGTTGATCACCCGGCGTCATCGCATTCAATCGTCGGCGATGCAGGCGTTTATGAATTCGGTGCGGGCCGAGCATGCGCTGAGCAAATGACAGGCAAAAGATCGCAGCCTGCGGCAGCGCCTACAGGTACGGCTGCGATCTTTTGGTTTTCTTGCCCGGCCTACGCTGTTTTACGGAACACAAACACCAGCCCGACGATGATCAACAGCATGCCGAACAGGCTCAACAGCGCCAGGCGGTTGCCGAAGACCAGATAGTCCATCACCGCCGTCACCGCCGGCACCAGGTAAAACAGACTGGTGACGTTCACCAGGTTGCCCCGGGCGATCAAGCGGTACAGTAACAGCGTCGCCAGCACCGACACCACCAGCCCCATCCATAGCACCGGCAGGATGAAACCGCTGCTGTGTTCGAAGTGAAACGGCTGGAAAGGTACGAAAATCCCGCACAACAGCAGCCCGGCGAGGTACTGCACCGGCAGCGTGCCGAGAGGATTTTCAGTGATGCGTTTCTGCATGATCGAACCGAACGTCATGCTCACCAGCGCCAGCAGACCGAAGAGCATCCCGGCCAGCGACATCCCGGCCAGACCGATGCCCTGGTAAACCACCATGATCAGACCGGCCAGCCCAAGCGCCAGACCGAACATCCGGCTGGCTGATCGTTGACGCTCCATGATCACCACCGTAAGGATCGGCTGCACGCCCATGATGGTCGCCATCACCCCGGGTGTGACTTTCAGGTCCAGGGCCAGCAGATAGAAAATCTGATAGCCCCCCAACAACACCACGCCGGTGGCCATCGCATACAGCATCGGCTTGCCGCCCTTGGGCAACTTCAGCTTGAACAACGGCACCAGCAACACCAGCCCGCATAGGGCGATGACGAAACGAAACATCAGGAAGGCGAAGGGTGACGCGTGGGCCAGCCCCCATTTGGAGAAGATCGCCCCGCTGCTCCACAGCAGCACGAACAGGCTCGTGGACGCCGCCGCGAGCGCGGATTTTTTCGAAAGGACAAACATGAATACCACCTGTAGTCAGGCAAAAAGCCAACTCAGCAAAAGCTGAAATCCAGTAGTTTTTTCAGGCGGGCGGGGGAACAGCAGAAGACAGCTGATCAGCCCGAAATGCCGACGCCTGGCGGTGATACGACTGCGCACACCGGCGTGCTACTGACAGGTGGGGGGTAATGACTGATCTGCCCGGGCTGCTGATTCCCGCACGGCACGACGCCAGCGTTGACCGCTGAATCGACTACCGCGTTGAGGAGGGATGCAGGCATTGGGCTGATCTTTGCTCGAGGGATAAGAAAGTGAGTCCGAAACTCACCGTGCGCCGACTATAACCAGCGTTCGACATGGATTGCAACGTGTTGGTCAAAAGGCCGTATCCGGCCTCAACCAAACAACCAATACCCCAACAACGTCAGCACCGCCACTGCCAGCACCGGGCGCAGTACACGGTAAGCCTTGGGATTGCGCCGCTTCCATTGCTTGACCACACCACTGAATCTATCGCTGGAGTTCTTGCTCCAGGCGTAGGCCTTGTTGATCCCGCCCACACGTTCGTCATCCAGGTTCTGAGGCGCGGTGGCGCGCCCCAGCCAGGCGCTGATACTGCGATTGATGCGGGTCATGAAGCGATTGCTCAACGGACGTTCGATATCGCAGAACAGGATCACCCGGGTCTTTTGCGTTTCATTCTTGACCCAGTGCACGTAGGTCTCGTCGAACATCACGTCTTCACCATCGCGCCAGGCGTAAACCTGACCGTCGACAAAGATGCGGCAATCATCGGAATTGGGGGTGGACAGCCCCAGGTGATAACGCAGGGAGCCGCCAAACGGGTCGCGATGCGGGTTGAGGTGGCTGCCGCCCGGCAGCAGCGCAAACATCGCGCCTTTGACGTTGGGAATGCTGCTGACCAATTCCACGGTTCTCGGGCACAGGACTTCGGCAGAAGGCAGCGGTTTGTCATACCACTTGAGATAGAAACGCTTCCAGCCCTTCTTGAAGAACGAGCCAAAACCGGCGTCGTTGTTCTTTTCCGCCGCACGAATGTACCCCTCGTCGAACAAGTGCATCGCTTCGTCGCGGATCACTTCCCAGTTGTCCTTGAGCACATCCAGTTCGGGAAACTTGCTGCGATCCAGATACGGTTTGGAAGGCACACCGGAAAACAGGTACATCAAGGCGTTATAGGGTGCGAACAGTGCCGAATGGTTAACGAATTGGCGCAAAACCGGCAGACGCGCCTTACCGCGTAAGTGCACATACAGGGTGCTGCCGAGAAACAGCAACAACAACGAGGCTTTCGCGGCAAACGAAAAGGTCATCAACAACTCCTTTGAAGATAAGCGACTTTGCACCAGGTCCATTGCCCGACGAGGCTTGCGGCATGATAAACACTGCCGATCCGGTAAAAAACCTGCACTTTTCAACATTCAATGTTAACGAATGTGCAACAAAGCATTTCTTAACATGTGGCACCTGAACGGCGGCTGATGTGAATCCCTCATCAACCGCCGCCAGCCACGATCCGCCATTGTTTGGTGCTTACTGCTGATTCTCCTGTTCGGTAAACAGATCACTGAACAACATGCTCGACAGATAACGTTCACCGGAATCCGGCAGGATCACGACGATGGTCTTGCCCTGCATTTCCGGGGTTTCCGCCAATCTGACGGCCACTGCCATGGCCGCGCCGCATGAGATCCCGCACAGAATTCCTTCTTCCTGCATCAAGCGCAGGGCCATGGCCTTGGACTCTTCGTCACTGACCAGTTCTACCCGGTCGACGATCGACAAATCGAGGTTCTTCGGCACAAAACCGGCACCAATGCCCTGGATCTTGTGCGGGCTCGGTTTGATTTCTTCACCGGCCAGGGCCTGGGTTATCACCGGCGACACCGCCGGCTCCACCGCCACCGAGAGAATAGGTTTGCCCTGGGTATTCTTGATATACCGTGAAACCCCGGTGATGGTTCCACCGGTTCCGACGCCCGCCACCAGCACGTCGACGGCGCCGTCGGTATCGTTCCAGATTTCCGGGCCGGTGGTTTTTTCGTGAATGGCCGGGTTGGCCGGGTTGTCGAATTGCGCCGGCATGAAGAAGTTCGACGGGTCGCTGGCAACAATTTCACCGGCTTTTTCGATAGCGCCCTTCATGCCTTTGGCCGGTTCGGTCAACACCAGCTCTGCGCCCAGTGCCTTGAGTACCTTGCGACGTTCGATGCTCATGGACGCCGGCATGGTCAGCATCAGTTTGTAGCCACGGGCGGCGGCCACGAACGCCAGGCCGATGCCGGTATTGCCGGAGGTGGGTTCGACGATGGTCATGCCTGGCTTGAGTTTGCCGCTGCTCTCGGCATCCCAGATCATGTTCGCGCCGATCCGGCACTTGACCGAGTAACCGGGGTTGCGCCCTTCGATCTTGGCCAGAATGGTCACACCACGCGGCGCAATGCGATTGATCTGCACCAGCGGCGTGTTGCCGATGGAGTGGGCGTTGTCAGCAAAAATGCGGCTCATGGCTGGGTCCTTAACGACAGCATTGAAATAGGGCATCAAGGTAAGCCCTCTTGCCCGCAGGCGTCCAGTCGGGTCGAACGTCCGCCTGTCAGTGCAGTCAATGGCTATAGATCGCCAGAGATTTGCCACCATGAAACGTCGATATAGCTGGCCCCTGTGGACCCTCATCGGCCTCGTTGTACTGCTGATAACGCTGCACATCGCCTTGCCCTATCTGGTGCGCGATTACCTGAATGAGAGGCTGGCGGACATGGGCGACTATCGGGGCCAGATCACCGACGTGGACCTGGCCCTGTGGCGCGGGGCCTACAAGATCAACGGACTGAAAATCGTCAAGGTCGATGGCAAGGTTCCGGTGCCTTTCGTCAACGCGCCATTGATCGACCTCTCGGTGAGTTGGCACTCACTGTGGCACGACCACGCAGTGGTGGCCGAAGTGCAGTTCATCACGCCCGAGGTCAACTTCGTCGACGGGGCCAACAAGCGAAACTCCCAGACCGGCCAGGGCACCGACTGGCGTGCCCAATTAGGCAAGCTGCTGCCCATTACCCTGAACGAAGTGCGGATCAACGACGGCAAGATCAGTTTTCGCAACTTCAACTCCAAACCACCGGTGAACATGAATGCCACAAAGGTGGATGCCCGTATTTTCAACCTGACCAACGTGGTCGACACCAAAGGCAAACGCGACGCACGTTTTGAAGGTAAAGCCTTGCTGCTGGGGCATGCACCACTGGAAACCTCGGCCACTTTCGATCCCTTGAGCGATTTCGAAGACTTCGAGTTTCGCTTGCGCACCACGGATATCGAACTCAAGCGCCTGAACGACTTCGCCGCGGCCTACGGCAAGTTCGACTTCAATGCCGGCCATGGCGACGTGGTGATCGAAGCCCAGGCCAACAAGGGCCGACTGAGCGGCTATATCAAGCCGCTGATGCGCGATGTTGACGTGTTCAACTGGCAGCAGGACGTGGAAAACAAGGACAAAGGGCTGTTCCGCTCGATATGGGAAGCCCTCGTCGGTGGAACCGAGACGGTCCTGAAAAACCAGGGCAAAAACCAGTTTGCGACACGGGTCGAACTCAAGGGCAATGTGCATCAGCAGGATGTCAGCGCATTCCAGGCTTTTTTACAGATTTTACGCAACGGTTTCATCCAGGCATTCAATGCGCGGTATGAACGGCCCAAGCCGGATGCAGGTTAATTTTTGCGCGTGACGCTGTACCGGCCAGTGTCTTCTGCCGCGCGGGGCGAATTCGATTGCCGTTGAAGGAAATCCCAACCCAGGCAAGCCAGGGCCAAAGATCGGGGCACCGCTTCGCGACCACTGCTGTATCGGCTGATACTGCGGCTACTGACCCCCAACGCTTGAGCCGCCTGATTGAGCGATAACCCGGTGCGAGCACGCCAATCGATAAAGATTCGGGTGTTTTCGTCGGCTGCATTCTGCGCCAGGGCATCCAGGTAGAGAGTGTCTGCACCGATCTGGATATCCAGCTCAGGCCATTCGACACTCCAGCCATCGTCACCCAACGCTGCATGATCAAAAGCCTCTCCCTGCAAAGGTTGCAGGCCCGGATAGACCTGCAGGTCGCGGCTCAAATCGAGCAGCAGTTGCTGGCCATCGATAAACGTCAGCGCCAATCGGTAATCCGGCAATGCTTGCACTGCTGATAACCTTGGTCGTTTCATGGGTAACATCGTTTCCAATCCTCCAGCAATTGCACCTGATGGGCCCTGACCCACTCCAGCGCTTCCTTGATGATCAGCGGCGGCGCTTTGCCCACCATCACTTCGACAGTTTCCAGGCTCAGCATGACGTCCAGCCCGCCACCCGTCAGATGAACGTGGGGTGGTGGATGATCCTTTTCGCGCAACTGAATGCGATACGTATCTCGAAATCGGTATTTAGTAGACATGCCCGGCAAGCTATCGCCAAAATGGCGATATCTCAATACTGGCCAGCCGCCGAGACTGAGTCAAGATGTGACGCTCCATTCAGAGACTGAATAAGCCGTCTGCGTTCACAGTCGGCCGGGCGGCGCGTTATAGTCGGGGCTGACCCTTTTATTGCGCCCCCCCGCCCTGCCTCGTTCAGGTCGGCGTTACCGTTCGAGGATTAGCAGATGAAGTTCGAAGGCACCCAGGCCTACGTCGCCACCGATGACCTGAAGCTGGCGGTCAACGCCGCCATCACCCTGGAGCGGCCGTTGCTGGTCAAGGGCGAACCGGGCACCGGCAAGACCATGCTCGCCGAGCAACTGGCCGAATCCTTTGGCGCCAAGCTGATCACCTGGCACATCAAGTCCACCACCAAGGCTCACCAGGGCCTGTACGAGTACGATGCGGTCAGCCGCCTGCGCGACTCGCAACTGGGCAACGAAAAAGTCCACGACGTTCGTAACTACCTGAAAAAGGGCAAGCTCTGGGAAGCCTTCGAATCCGACGAGCGGGTCATCCTGCTGATCGACGAAATCGACAAGGCCGACATCGAATTCCCCAACGACCTGCTGCAAGAACTCGACAAGATGGAGTTCTACGTTTACGAGATCGACGAGACCATCAAGGCGAAAAAGCGTCCGATCATCATCATTACCTCCAACAACGAAAAGGAACTGCCGGACGCCTTCCTGCGCCGCTGCTTCTTCCACTACATCGCGTTCCCCGACCGCACCACCCTGCAAAAGATCGTTGACGTGCACTACCCGGACATCAAGAAAGACCTGGTCAGCGAAGCGCTGGACGTGTTCTTCGACGTGCGCAAGGTGCCGGGCCTGAAGAAGAAGCCATCGACCTCCGAGCTGGTGGACTGGCTGAAGCTGCTGATGGCCGACAACATCGGCGAAGCGGTGCTGCGCGAGCGCGATCCGACCAAGGCCATCCCGCCGCTGGCCGGCGCCCTGGTGAAGAACGAACAGGACGTGCAATTGCTTGAGCGTCTGGCGTTCATGAGCCGTCGCGGCACCCGCTAAGAGGCTGATGCCATGCTGCTCAACCTGTTCAATGAAATGCGCGCAGCCAAGGTGCCGGTTTCGGTACGCGAGCTGCTGGACCTGATCAACGCGCTGAAACAGCGCGTGACCTTCGCCGACATGGACGAGTTCTACTACCTGTCCCGGGCGATCCTGGTGAAGGACGAAAAGCATTTCGACAAGTTCGACCGGGCGTTCGGTGCCTACTTCAATGGCCTGGAAAAGCTCGACGACCATCTTCAGGCGCTGATCCCCGAAGACTGGCTGCGCAAGGAATTCGAACGCTCGCTGACCGACGAAGAACGGGCGGCGATCCAGTCCCTCGGCGGCCTGGACAAACTGATCGAAGAGTTCAAGAAACGCCTCGAGGAACAGAAGGAACGCCATGCCGGCGGTAATAAATGGATCGGTACCGGCGGCACCAGCCCGTTCGGTTCCGGCGGTTTCAACCCGGAAGGCATTCGGGTCGGCGATGCCGGCAAGCGCCAGGGCAAGGCGGCCAAGGTCTGGGACCAGCGCGAATACAAAAACCTCGACGATTCGGTGGAATTGGGCACGCGCAACATCAAGGTCGCCCTGCGCCGCCTGCGCAAGTTCGCCCGTCAGGGCGCGGCGGAAGAGCTGGACATCGATGGCACCATCGACCACACAGCCAAGGATGCCGGCCTGCTGAACATCCAGATGCGGCCGGAGCGGCGCAACACCGTCAAGCTGTTGCTGCTGTTCGACATCGGCGGCTCGATGGACGCCCATGTGAAGATTTGCGAGGAATTGTTCTCGGCCTGCAAGACCGAGTTCAAGCACCTTGAGTACTTCTACTTCCACAACTTCATTTATGAATCGGTGTGGAAGAACAACATGCGCCGCACCTCCGAGCGCACTTCGACCATGGACCTGCTGCACAAGTACGGCGCCGACTACAAAGTGATCTTCATCGGCGACGCCGCCATGGCGCCCTATGAAATCACCCAGCCGGGCGGCAGTGTCGAGCACTGGAACGAAGAAGCCGGTTACGTGTGGATGCAGCGGTTCAAGGAAAAGTACAAGAAACTCATCTGGATCAACCCGTATCCGAAGGACACCTGGAGCTATACCTCGTCGACCAATATTGTGCGGGACTTGATCGATGACCAGATGTATCCGTTGACCCTTCGTGGGCTGGAGGAAGGGATGCGGTTTCTTTCCAAGTAGAAATCCGTCGCCTGTGAAGGCCTCTTCGCGAGCAAGCCCGCTCCCACATTGGTTTTGTGCACGACACAGATCAAATGTGGGAGCGGGCTTGCTCCGGGCGGCGATCCGACGAAGCTTTTAGCGGCGTGTGAAGCGCTGCAAATACTCGACATGCTCACGATGCGCCACTTCCTGCACCACCGGCCTCAACCGCACCTGCGCCCCCGGCAGGCACTGCGCCAGCCGCGCCAGCGCCAACGGCGTCAACGCCCCAAGACGCGGATATCCACCAATGGTCTGCCGATCATTGAGCAACACAATCGGCTGCCCGTCGGGCGGCACCTGCACGGCACCCAACGGAATACCCTCGGAAATCATCGGTTTGCCCTGGTACTGCAATGCCGTACCGAGCAGGCGAATACCCATCCGGTCGGCACGGCTGTCGAGGTGCCATGCGCTGTTGAATGCGTCGAACAGGCTCTGCCCACTGAACTCGCCGATCTGTGCTCCGAGGACCAGGTCCAACGGCGCATCAAGGTTCAGGTCCGGTCGTTGGTCTGCGCTCAATTCGCGCAGCAACATCACCGGGTTGCCCGAATAGCTCAAGCTCGCCCCTTTATCCAGCGCTCGGCCCATGCCGTCCAGCCCGCCGAGTTCCTCCCGGACCACCGTCGCGCTACTGCCCAGCACTTTCGGCGCATCAAACCCGCCCGGCGCCGCCAGATAAGCCCGGGCTCCGAGCAGCGGCTGAGTGAATTGCAAACGCTGGCCTTTGTGCAACCTGAAACTGCGCCACGGGGTCAAAACCTCGCCGTCCACCCGCGCGCCAAGATCCGCTCCGGCCAAGGCCAGCACGCAGTCTTGCTCAGCAACGACGGTGAATCCGCCGAGGGTGATTTCGATCACCGGTGCAGCCAGTCCGTTGCCCAATAGCCAGTTGGCCCAGGACATCGAACGCCAATCGGCCGCTCCGCCCTGCGTCACGCCCAGATGCCGCACGCCGAATCGACCGGCATCCTGCAGCAGGCACAGCGGCGTACTCGCTTCAATCATCAGACGGCTCATGCCTGGGCCTCCAGAGGCGTATCGTCACCCCCCAGGTTAATGAACTCGGCATGGCCGACCGCTTCGAAGCGTACGGTGTCACCGGGCTGCATCAGGCTGTAGCCGTCACGATTGCGGTCGAACAATCTGGCCGGCGTGCGGCCGATCAGGTTCCAGCCGCCCGGCGACACCACCGGGTAAGCCGCCGTTTGCCGCTCGGCGATGCCGACACTGCCGGCCGCGACTTTCTTGCGTGGCGTGTTCAGACGCGGCGCAGCGAGCACTTCTTCCACCAGCCCCATGAAGGCGAAACCCGGTGCAAAACCCAGGGCGAACACCTGGTATTCACGCCCACTGTGGCGACGGATCACCTCCTCCACCGCCAATCCGCTGCGCTGCGACAACAGCGTCAATTCCGGGCCGACACTCAAGTCGTACCACACCGGCAACACATGACAGGTACCGCGAGTACGCGCATTGGGCGACAGATCGATCAGTGCCTGGGCGATCAGTTCCCGTGCCTGGCTCGGGCTCAATGCCGTCAGGTCGTAATGCACCATCAATGTGGTGTAGGACGGCACCAGATCGATCAGGTGCCCGGCAAATGCCATGCGCAGACTTTCATTGGCCGCGAGCATCCACGGCATGTTGCTTTCGGCAATTTCATCGAACAGGCGCACCATCAGGCAATCCAGCGCCACCACTTCCACCCGCAGCTTCATGACGCACTCTGCCGGTTCAAGGCTTCACGGATGCGTTGCACGGCAGCGACCGAACTGGCGTTGTCGCCGTGCACGCAGAGGGTGTTGGCCTGCAAATGCAGGGCGCTGCCGTCGCTGGCGGTGAGCTGATCGCCACGAGCAATGGTCAGCGCCTGTTCGATGATTGTTTCCGGGTCGTGATGCACCGCGCCCGGCAGTTGTCGCGAGACCAGCCTGCCGGCGCTGTCGTAAGCACGATCGGCAAAAGCCTCGAACCACAGCGTCACGCCGTATTCATCACCCATTTGTTGGGCAGCGCTGTTGTCGCGGGTCGCCATCAGCATCAATGGCAGCGTGCGGTCGTAGGACGCCACCGCTTGCAAAACGGCGCGCAGCTGCGCCGGGTTGGCCATCATGTCGTTGTACATCGCACCATGGGGTTTGACGTAGCTGACCCGGCCGCCCTGGGCCCGGCAGATGCCGTCGAGGGCGCCGATCTGGTAATGCAGGATGTCTTGCAGCTCCTGGGTGGTATAGGCCATGGAGCGGCGGCCGAAGCCCACCAGATCCTGATAGGCCGGATGCGCGCCGATTTGCACACCGTGGCTGAGGGCCAGGCTGACGGTCTTGCGCATGATGCTCGGGTCGCCGGCGTGAAAACCGCAGGCGATGTTGGCGCAATCGATGAAGGGCATGATTTCGGCGTCCAGACCCATGGTCCAGCTGCCGAAACTCTCGCCGATGTCGCAGTTCAATAGCAGGCGGCTCACACTGAACACTCCTGTAGTTTTATTCTTTTCAGCTGCGGGACATACCTATAAGACAGTCCCGCAGGTTATCAGTTACTGGGCGTCGAGTTGCTTGCCACGGGTTTCCGGCAGGCTCAGGGCCGCGAGAATCACCACACCGTAGGAAACCGCCGCGAAGGCACCGATGCCCACGCTCAGCGGTACGGTCTGGCTGAGCAGGCCGATCAGCAGCGGGAACAACGCCGCCAGCGCGCGGCCGATGTTGTAGCAAAACCCCTGGCCCGAACCGCGAATGCGCGTGGGGAACAATTCGGTCAGGAATGCGCCCATGCCACTGAAAATCCCTGAGGCGAAGAAGCCCAGCGGAAAGCCCAGCCACAGCATCACGCCGTTGCTGACCGGCATTTGCGTGTACAGCAAGACAATGGTGAACGAACCGACGGCGAACAGGATGAAGTTCTTCTTGCGTCCGAGGATGTCGGTCAAATAGGCGCTGATGACATACCCCACGTAGGAACCGACGATCACCATCGCCAGATAACCACTGGTATTGAGTACACTCAAACCGCGTTCGTTTTTCAGGAACGTCGGTAGCCAGGACGTGATGGCGTAGTAGCCGCCCAATGCGCCGGTGGTCAGCAACGAAGCGCGAATCGTGGTGAACAGCATGCCGGGGGCGAAGATCTCGTAGAACTTCGACGGGTTGCTTGGCTCCTGCCGGGCTTTGGCTTGGCGATAGATTTCCGGGTCCTTGACCAGACGGCGGACAAAAATCACAAAAATCGCCGGCACGATGCCAAGGATGAACAGCGCACGCCAGGCATCTTCCGGTGGCAATACCGAGAACAACAGCGCATACAGGATCGCCGTCAGCCCCCAACCCAGCGCCCAGCCGGATTGCACCATGCCCACAGCCTTGCCGCGGTCCTTGGCGCGGATCACTTCGCCGATCAGCACGGCGCCGGCCGTCCACTCGCCGCCGAAACCGAAGCCCATCAGGGTCCGTGCAATCAGCAGTTGCTCGTAGCTCTGGGCGAAACCGCAGAGGAAGGTGAAGAAGGCAAACCACAACACGGTCAGTTGCAGGGTGCGCACACGCCCGATGCGGTCGGAGAGAATCCCTGCGACCCAGCCACCGATGGCCGAAGCGATCAGGGTGCTGGTGTGAATCAGCCCGGCCTGGCCGGTGGTGATGCCCCACATGGCAATCAGGGTCGGCACCACGAAGCTGAGCATCTGGGTGTCCATGCCGTCCAGGCCATAGCCGATCTTGCAGCTCCAGAAGGTGCGGCGTTCCTGCTGATTGATGTTGCGATACCAGTCGAAAGGTCCCGGGCGAGCCGTGGCTTTCGCGATGACGGGGGTGTCGGGCGCACTCATGGCAAATCTCCGCGCTTATTTTATTGGTATTGTTCTGAGCCCCGACGACGCCTATCGTGGGAACCGGATGCGCCGATTTTTGGACGCGCGCCCCTGCGGCGTCCAACTAATAAAAACCCGCCTTAGACATAAGAAATCTTTATCCCATGAACCTGAAGTTTCTCGAGACCTTTGTCTGGGTTGCCCGACTCAAGAGTTTCCGCCTGACCGCCGACAAGCTCTTCACCACTCAGGCTTCGATTTCCAGCCGGATTGCGGTGCTTGAAGGCGAGCTCGGGGTGAAGCTGTTTCTGCGTGATTCGCGCGGCGTAAGCCTGACGCCCGAAGGCCTCAAAGTGCTCGATTACGCCGAGCAGATGCTGGACACCATGCAGGCACTCAAGCAGTCGATCGAGACCCGCTCAAGCAAGGCCGGACGGGTACGCATCGGCGTGATGGACACGGTGATCCATACCTGGCTCAGCCCGTTGGTGGCGCAGATGACCGATCACTACCCGCTGGTGGAAATCGAGCTGGTGGCCGATACCTCGCTCAACCTCTGCGATCAGCTGCAAAAAGGCTTTCTCGACGTGATCCTGCAAACCGACCTGCTGCGCCAGGAAAGCGTGCGCAGCCTGGAACTGGCCAGCCACCCCATGGGCTGGATCGTCGCCAGCAATTCGATTTACAACCGCGATTACTCGGGCATCGCTGACCTGGCGGGCGAGCGGATCATCACCTATTCGAAAAACTCCCATCCGCACCAGGAAGTGCTGGCCCTGATGCAGGCCAATGGCGTGATGGCGCCGCGACTGAACTGCGTGAACTCGGTGTCGGCGATTACCCGGCTGCTGCGCGACGGATTTGGCATTGGCGCGTTGCCGCCAGTGCTGGTAGCCGAGGAACTGGCGCGGGGGGAGTTGACCTTGCTGGACATCGATCAGCGACCACCCGACTTGCAGGTGGTGGTGTCGTGGCGGGTGGGTGTGGAGTGGGTCGAGGAGATTGTGGCGTTGTGTCAGCAGGTGCTGGAGGGGTATGCGCAGAAGGTGGGAGAGCGCTACATCGTCCTCTCCAGTTGATGGCATCCTGTGGCGAGGGGGCTTGCCCCCGTTGGGTTGCGAAGCAGCCCCAATACCCATCAACCAAATCATTCAGGTAAACCGCGGCTACCAATTCTACGACTGCTGCGCAGCCGAGCGGGGGCAAGCCCCCTCGCCACAGGAACCGCACGCTGTTACAACCCGCGCAAATCCCGCTCTTCGATCGGCCGGCTCTGGCGTAGGCGTTTGCCGCCCAGCACCACCCAGTCGATCAGCCGGAACAGGCACTCGATCCCGAACGACAACAGCAAGGCGCCGCTCATGCCCCAGATCATCGCTTCGGGCGTCAACAGGATCTGGTAGCTGTAGCCGTTCCAGGTTTCCTTGCGGATGTCCGGATCGGCGGCCAGCACCACTTGCAGGAAGCGGATGTACCACGGCCCCTGCATCGCCTGGAACTGTTTATCCAGCGCCAGTTGACGGGTCAGCAGGTTGCTCAGGCTGTCGGCGTCGCTGCGAAAGATCGGGTCCTCGCTGGCGCGGTAATGCGCGACCAGCGCCTGCATGTCGCCCTTGAAGAACTGGTTGGCGGTGTTCTGGAAGCCGCTCAACCCGGCTTGCGCCTCGATCAGATGGGCTTCGACCCGCTTGGCGTAATCGTTGATGAACCCCGGCACCTGGACACCGATCAACAAGCCCGCCGCAAACAACACCAGCCGTAAATAACTGAGCAACATGCAAGGAGTCCTTATTCGGTCGTGCCCTGGCTGACGCATTCGCCGCGTCGCCACAGGCTCCATTGACCCGGTTCGTAGCGGGTCCAGGTTTCGTTTTCGGTCAAAGGTTCGGTGGCGATGACGGTGACCACATCGTTGGGTGTGGTTTCGGCCTGAAAGTCGACGATCACGTCGACATCTTTCAGGCGCGCCGGGCCAAAGGGTGCACGACGGGTGATCTGCGCCAGCTTGGTCGAGCAATAGCAGAACAGCCAGTCGCCATCACTGAGCAGGCAGTTGAACACACCTTTGCTGCGGTACTCGGCGCAAGCAGCCACCAGATCCGGCAGCAACGCTTCGACCTCGACCGGCTCGGGGAAGGCCGCACGCACACGGTTGAGCAAATCGCAGAATGCCGCTTCGCTGTCGGTATCGCCCACGGGGCGGTAGAAACTGGCCGTTGGCTGAAAATCCGCCAATTGGCCGTTATGGGCGAAACACCAGTTGCGCCCCCACAGCTCGCGGACGAACGGATGGGTGTTGGACAGGCAGACTTTGCCGACGTTGGCCTGGCGGATGTGCCCGATCACCACTTCACTCTTGATCGGATAACGCTGCACCAGGTTGGCGACTTCAGACTCGCAGCTGGCCGCCGGGTCCTGGAACAGCCGCAGCCCACGGCCTTCATAGAAGGCAATGCCCCAGCCATCGCGATGCGGGCCGGTGCGGCCGCCGCGCTGCATCAGCCCGGTAAAGCTGAACACGATATCGGTCGGGACATTGGCGCTCATGCCCAATAACTCACACATGTTCGGACTCTCGCTCAATCGCAGGGGCAAGGTTACAGACGGGGTTCGACTCGCATCCGCTGAGGATTGCTCGGCACGGGAGGACGACCGTAACGATCATCGCCGGCACCGCCAAACGGTTGATCATCCTCAGGCTCTTCGGCACGGACGGCGGCTTTGGTGGCAGCCTCACGCTCCTTGCGGGCGTTGGCGGCGCGCTCGATGGGGAAACGGATCGCCACCAGCACCAAATAGAGGCCGAATGCGATCATGCCGTACATGAACAGATCGGAAATCGCCCGCCAGGCGTTGTTGCCGACCTTGAACAGCAGGTCGAGCGCGGTAATGGCGACGGCCGGTGCGACTTTATCCTTGACCGGGTCGATGATGGTCGGGCTGAACAGCAGCACGACCATCGCCAGCCGCAATGGCTCACGCAGCCAACGCCACATCCAGCGGGTCAAGCGCATCCACACCAACAGGCAGCCCAAAGCGGCAAAGGCGTAGAGGCCCCAAGCGATCAGATAGTCGTTCTCGGTCATGGTGTCCATGGCAAGGCAGGCAAAGAGGCGCTTATGATAACGGCTTTTCGCCCGTCAGGCTGCATCAATGCCTGACAGTTAGTGCAGTCCATGTGGGAGCGGGCTTGCTCGCGAAGGCGGTGGGTCAGTTGCTATCAATGTTGAATGACAAACTGCCTTCGCGAGCAAGCCCGCTCCCACAGGTTGCCAAGCCCCTATTTCGTACACTGTTCGAGAACCCTTCATGCCCCTATCCGCCAACACTTGCGACGCTCCGATTGCCCACAAGGCTGATGGCGCCGATCCGTATGCCTGGCTGCAAGAGCGCGACACCGCTGCAGTGCTCGACTATCTGAAAGCCGAAAACAGCTATCAGGAGGCGCAAACCGCCGACCAGGCCGGGCTGCGCGAGACCCTGTTCGAAGAGATCAAGGGGCGAATTCTCGAGACCGACCTGTCCCTGCCCTCGCCCTGGGGACCGTATCTGTACTACACCCGCACCACCGCAGGCGATGAGTATGCCCGGCATTACCGCTGCCCCCGTCCGGCCGATGACAGCCTGACCCTCGACGAAAGCCGCGAACAACTGTTGCTGGACCCCAACGAACTGGCCAACGGCGGCTTCTTTTCCCTGGGTGCGTTCAGCATCAGCCCGGATCATCAGCGCCTGGCCTACAGCATCGACTCCAGTGGCGACGAGATTTACACGCTGTTCGTGAAGGAATTGTCCGACGGCCGCGTCAGCGAGCTGGAGTTCCAGGACTGTGACGGCAGCATGACCTGGGCCAACGACAGCCTGACGCTGTTCTTTGGCGAACTGGACGACACCCATCGCCCACACAAGCTGTATCGCTATCGACTGGACGGTACGGCGGCCGAAGAAGTGTTCCATGAGCCAGACGGTCGCTTCTTCATGCATTGCTACCGTTCAAGCTCCGAGCAGCAACTGCTGCTGTCTGTGGGCAGCAAGACCACCAGCGAAGTCTGGGTCCTCGATGCCTCCCGGCCTCAGCATGCGTTTACCTGCCTGGCGCCACGGGTTGAGGATCATGAGTACGACGTGGATCACGGCGCACTCGACGGACAATGGACCTGGTTCATCCGCACCAACCGCGACGGCATCAATTTCGCCTTGTACACGGCCGTCGATACCGGCGCCGCGCCCACCGAAGCCGACTGGCAGAACCTGATCCCCCATAGCGACACGGTGATGATCGACGGCATCAGCCTGAACACCGGGGCCATGACCCTCAGCCTGCGGCTCGGCGGTTTGCCGGTCATTGAAGTTCACCCGCAAGGCTTGGCGCCTTATCGCGTGCAACTGCCGGATGCGGCCTACAGCCTGCACGTGCAAAACAGTCTGGAGTTCGAAAGCGAGCGGATTCGCCTGCGCTACGAAGCGTTGAACCGTCCGGCGCAAATCCGCCAGCTCGAACTGGCGACCGGCGAACAGAAAGTCCTCAAGCAAACCCCGGTGCTCGGCCCGTTCGACGCCGACGCCTACATCAGCCAGCGCCTGTGGGCCACGGCGCCGGACGGCACGCAAGTGCCCATCAGCCTGGTGATCAAACGCACAGACCTCGGCAAACCGGTGCCGCTGTACCTCTACGGTTATGGCGCCTATGGCGAAAGCCTCGACCCATGGTTTTCCCATGCGCGCCTGAGCCTGCTGGATCGCGGCATGGCGTTTGCCATTGCCCACGTACGAGGCGGCGGCGAACTGGGGGAAGCCTGGTATCGCGGCGGCAAGCAGGAGCACAAGCACAACACCTTCAGCGACTTTATCGCCTGCGCCGAACACCTGATCGCCCAAGGCTTCACCACTGCACCGCAGTTGGCGATCAGCGGCGGCAGCGCTGGCGGCTTGCTGATCGGCGCAGTGCTCAATCAACGGCCGCAGCTGTTTGGCGCCGCCATCGCCGAAGTGCCGTTCGTCGACGTCCTCAACACCATGCTCGACCCTGACCTGCCATTGACCGTGACGGAATACGACGAGTGGGGTAACCCTGAAGAGCCGGACGTTTATGATCGGATCAAGGCCTACGCACCGTACGAAAACGTCACTGCGCAAGCATATCCGGCGACCCTGGTGATCGCCGGTTACAACGACAGCCGCGTACAGTACTGGGAAGCGGCCAAGTGGGTGGCGAAACTGCGCGCGACCAAGACCGACAGCAATCCGCTACTGCTCAAGACTGAACTGGGTGCCGGGCATGGCGGGATGAGCGGTCGATATCAGGGATTGCGTGACGTAGCGCTCGAATATGCATTTTTGTTCAAGGTGTTGGCCATTGCCTGAGGAACCTGGCGCGGTGTGCCAGTCTTAATTGCGCACACCGACAGCCGATACAACCCGTACCCCTTGTGGGAGCGAGCTTGCTCGCGATGGCGTCAGCACAATCAACATTAGCGTTGCCTGTGAAGCCGCAATCGCGAGCAAGCTCGCTCCCACAGGGGATTTGCGGTGAATTCAAATTCGAGTCAGCAACATTCACAACAAAGACCGTGACGACATGTCTGAATCAACCTTTCTGAACAACGAAATTCGCGACTGGCTGATGGATTGCGGCCTGTTCAATCAACTGTTGCCGGCGGACTTCGTCGCGGCCTCAGGCTACTTCAGTATCAGCACCATTGCCCAGGGCGAGGAGATCTTCCAGGAGGGCGATGCCGGCAGCTTCATGTGTATCATCCATACCGGTCAGGTGGCGGTGCAGAAAACCACCGCTGACGGGCAACGAGTCACCATCGCCACGTTGCGCAGCGGCCGCTCGTTCGGGGAAATGGCCGTGCTCGACGGCGAACGGCGCTCGGCCAGTTGCGTGGCCGCCAGCAACTGCCAGTTGCTCAACCTGGGCAAGGACTCGCTGGAAAAGATGCTCAACGATGCACCGAAAATCGCCGCCAAGATCATCCGTGCCCTCGCCGTCTCCCTGTCCAAACGCCTGCGCATGGCCGACGGTCAATTGCTGTCGCAGCAGGTCTAGCCACCCGGTGATTTGACTTTCGGCGGGTTCGGTTCGATTCCCGGCACAGGCTGATCCTTGGTTGGCGGGCTGGGCATTTCAATCGGCACCAACGGCGGCCCGCTACTGCCGGGGCCGACTTTCGGCAACGGCGCCGGGCTGATTTGCGGATAAGGCGTGGGTGTGGCGGTGCCGGGCGAACCGGGTATCGGCGCGGGGCTGACGGGAATAGGTTGCAACTGTTGGGCCTGCGCTGCAGTTATCGAGAGCGCGGCCAGGGCAATGACCGTTAGAATGGTGCGCTTCATCAATGGCTCCGTTGGCCTTGTCGTCATGAACAGGCTACTCCCAACTGCGTCTGTTTGCCCTCTCGAGTTCTGCCAATTTTCTTCAAGTGAGCCCCATGAAACGTTTCGTTCTGCTGGACACGACCCCCATTCCTGAAAACGGCGGTGCCCTGTGCCTGTTCGAATATGGCGAGGATTTCGTCATCAAGATCCAGGGTGGCGACGGCGGACAATTGATGAACACGCGCATGCACGGCTCCGAAGATGCCCTGGCCGAGATCCCCTGCCGCAAAGTCGCTGGTCGACCGAATTCACGGGTGCTGATCGGTGGCCTGGGCATGGGATTCACCCTCGCCTCAGCGCTCAAGCATCTGGGCAAGACCGCCGAAGTGGTGGTCGCCGAGCTGGTCCCCGGTGTGGTTGAGTGGAACCGTGGGCCGCTGGGCGAAAAGGCCGGCAACCCGCTGCTCGACCCGCGCACGGTGATTCGCATGGAAGACGTGGCCAAGGTCCTGCAAGCCGAACCCCAGGGCTTCGATGCCATCATGCTCGATGTCGACAACGGCCCCGAAGGCCTGACCCAGAAGGCCAACAGCTGGCTGTACTCCGCCGCCGGCCTGAACGCCTGCGCCAGGGCCATGCGCCCCAAAGGTGTGCTGGCGGTCTGGTCGGCCAGCGCCGATCGGCAATTTTCCGACAAACTGAAGAAAGCCGGCTTCAAGGCCGAGGAAGTACAGGTCTTCGCCCACGGCAACAAGGGCACCCGCCACACCATCTGGATTGCCGAGAAGCTCAAGGGCTAGGCTAAACTTCACCCTATAACCGTCATCAGTCTTTCTACAAAGGTGAACCCATGAGTTCGTCCACCCCGACCAACACTTCGAAGCTGGATCGCATCCTCGCCGACAACCAGCGCGACAAGGAAATGGGCTACCGCGACAAGGCCCTGAAGATGTACCCGCACGTCTGTGGCCGCTGCGCCCGTGAGTTCTCCGGCAAGCGCCTGAGCGAACTGACCGTGCACCACCGTGACCACAACCACGACAACAACCCGCAGGACGGCTCGAACTGGGAGCTGTTGTGCCTGTATTGCCACGATAACGAACACTCGCGTTATACCGACCAGCAGTATTTCGACGAAGGCTCGCTGAGCACGCCGAAAATCGCCAAGGCCACGCATAACCCGTTTGCGGCGTTGGCTGGGTTGATGAAAAAAGAAGATTGAAAATCTTCAGTGCCTGAACTGGCCTCTTCGCGGGTAAGCCCGCTCCCACATTGGTTTTGTGTACGACGCAGATCAAATGTGGGAGTGGGCTTGCTCGCGAAGGCGGCCTCAGCTACACCGCCAATCTCCGAACTGACCACTGCCGCCCAATCCCCGTATAATCGCGCTTTTTTCCCGAAAGGCACCCCGCTCGTGGCAGACAAACGGTACAGCTGCATTGGTTTGTATAACCCCAAGTCACCGGAGAACGTCGGTTCGGTGATGCGCGCCGCTGGCTGTTATGGCGTGGCGTCGGTGTTCTACACCGGCAAGCGCTATGAGCGCGCCGCCGACTTCGTCACCGATACCAAGCGCGTGCACTACGACATCCCGCTGATCGGCATCGATGACCTGAAGAAAATCCTGCCGCTCAATTGTGTACCCGTCGCCGTGGAACTGGTTGAGGGTGCCCGCCCTCTACCGGAATACACCCACCCGGATCGCGCGCTCTACATCTTCGGCCCGGAAGACGGCTCGCTGGATAAGGAGATTCGCGACTGGTGCGAAGACGTGGTCTACATTCCGACCACCGGTTGCATGAACCTGGCCGCCACGGTCAACGTCGTGCTCTACGACCGCATGTCCAAGGGGCTCAATACCCGCTCCGGACCAAAATTCCGCTGAATCGCCGCACATCCGATTGAACGAGCTGCCCGCCCCGGCGGTCAGCTTGACTATCGATCACTGAAGCCTGGAGACAGACCATGAGCGAACTCAAACGCGTCGAGCGTATCGAATCCACCCCCTTCCAGAGCCCTTCCGAGCAGAACGTGCAAGGCTGGGAACGCATCGGCTCCCTGGCAGGCGGCGTGGTGATGGTGGGCAAGGGCCTGCGTCGTGGCGGGATCTTCGGCCTGATCCAGGTGGCCATCGGCGGCGTCGCCCTGGCGCGCGGCATTACCGGCCACAGTTCGGCGAAAAGCCTGCTGGAAAAAAGCCGTCAAGACATGGACAACGTGCGGGCGAAAATCCAGCGGGCCGGTGAGGAGCTGAGCCAGTTGAAGGCCAATGCCGAGGCGGCGACCAAAACTGCCACCGTGACCGGCAATGATTCCTTGAAGTCGCCGAAAGCCGGGGTTTGATCCGGATCGTTCGGCGGGGCTGTTGGCCCTATCGCGAGCAAGCTCGCTCCCACAGGATTATGTGGCGTGCACAACATTTGTGTTCACCCCCAATCATTGTGGGAGCGAGCTTGCTCGCGATGACGGACTCACTGAATCAACTCGGTACTGAGCACTTTTGAAGACCCACCGATCACGCTCTCGCTGAGCTGAACAAACGCCTGGGTATCGATATCCCCCAGCCGCATCGCCCCGCGCAACACATCATCCAGCGAACGCTTGTTGTGGGTTTTCAGGCGAATCTCCTGGTCCAGCTCCTGCAGCAACACCACCGCCCTGGCCACCTGCACCGGGTTAACCCGATCACTGCGCAGCGTGGTGACTTTCTGGCTGGTCCTGACCAGTTTACCGTGCAGGCTCTCGTAGCGTTCATCGCTCATGCCGCCGGCCCGGCGCACCAGCTCGATGGCGTAATACTCGGCAAAGCCTTCGCCGATCCAGTCACTGCGCTTTGTACCATTGATCCGTCCGAACACCTGGGCCAACTCGCGGACCAGAGCGCTGGTGCCGCTTTCACTGACCAATGGCAGGTGACTGTTGAGGTAGATCGACTCGTGCGCCGACCGGCTGCCACGCCACATCGGATCATTGGCCCCGACGATCAGCAGTTTGCCCGGGTGTCGCGGGTACAGCGCCTGCACTTGCGGCCAGACGAAGGTCAGCAGCGTCAGCATATCCATACGCCGCATACCCTGCCCCAGCGGCGAGGCGACGGTGACTTCAGTCTCGCCCAGACGGGTACGGCGGCTGCCAAGCTGGCCGGCGAGCATCCAGCCTGTGGGCCGGTCGAACAGTCTGGAGGGGTTATCGATACGGAACCTGTTCTGGCCAATCCGTGGCCACGCGGTTTCAACGCTTTTCCAGCCACCGGGCAGCTCGAATTGAAGGCGTGAAACCAGCTCGACGTCATCCTGTTGATCGAGCCTGGCAGCCGGCACCAGATCGTCGCCGCGCATCAATGCCCAGTTTGGCGTCATGCGCGTGTCAAAGCTGCCGTTCTTGCGCTCGTGGTTGATATTCACCCGGTAGGTCAGGCTGGCCTTGTCGGCCGCTGGACGCCAGACACCCCGCGTCGCTTTGCCAGGGGTCAGTTGCCATTGGCCGTCGGCCTTGAAATCGCTGTAGTGGCTGCCATCGCCAAGGTCGAAATCCAGGCTGCGTACCGCCGAGCCTTGGGCGAGCGTCAGGCGCACTTCAGCCTGATCGCTCTGCGGCAACAGGCGCACGTGATAATCCAGATCGACTTTGTTCGCTGCCCATACAGGCGCACTCACGACCAGTAATCCAACGCCCCACGCCTGCCGCCATCCCACAGCCATACACACTCCTTCGTGAAAGGTTGAGCCTCTGGCAGTCAGCCGGCGCGGAAAATCAGGTGATCTTCCCAGTCGTCTTCCGGCACGCTGCCTTCGGCGAGCATGCGCCCGGACTGAGAAATCCGCTCGTGATGCACGGCATCGCGATCACCGCACACCAGGTGATGCCACAACGGCAGGTCCTTGCCTTCGCTGACCAGGCGATAGCCGCACGTCGGCGGCAGCCATTTGAATTCGTCGGCCTTGCCCGGCGTGAGCTGGATACAGTCCGGCACAGTGGCACGACGGTTAGGATAATCCGTGCACTGGCAAGTTTTCAGGTCCAGCAGTTTGCAGGCGATGCGCGTGTAATAGACGCTGTTGTCGTCTTCGTCTTCAAGCTTTTGCAGACAGCACAATCCACAGCCGTCGCACAGCGACTCCCATTCCTCCTGATCGAGTTGATCGAGGGTCTTGCGTATCCAGAACGGTTCTACTTTGGCGGCCATGGTTCGAGCATCGACATCAGGTGGTGAAAAGGCCGCCAGTCTAGTGCCCGAAGCCCCATGGGCCAAGCATTGGCGACTGTCGGTAGAACGGGCTTGTCAGTTTCTGCGCTGCCAAGTAGGGTTTTTCGTCGCTCCCACTTTCAAACGTAGCAAGGAATCTCTTGATGAGTGCCAACCCACGCGTTGCCGATTACACCATTGACCCTCAGTTCACCGATCGCTGGTCGCCCCGCGCCTTCACGGGCGAAGCCATTGCCGAGGAAACCCTGCTGAGCTTCTTCGAAGCCGCGCGCTGGGCACCCTCGGCCTACAACTCGCAACCCTGGCGCTTCCTTTACGCACGTCGCGACACGCCGAACTGGGAGCGCTACCTGGGACTGCTGAACGAATTCAACCGCAGCTGGGCGCAACATGCTTCGGCCCTGGTGATCGTGATTTCGAAAACCACCTTCACCGCACCAGGCGCCACCGAAGAGACCCCGGCCCTGTGGCACACCTTCGACACCGGTTCCGCCTGGGGCCACCTGGCCCTGCAAGCGAGCCTGAGCGGCTGGCACACCCACGGCATGGCGGGCTTCGACCAGGAACTGACCCGCAAGGAGCTGAACATTCCCGAAGGCTACGCCCTGCACGCCGCCGTCGCGGTGGGCAAGCTGGGGGACAAGGCCAGCCTGGCGGAATACCTGCAGGCCCGTGAAGTACCAAGCCCGCGCCGTCCGTTGAGCGAGCTGGCAGCTGAAGGCGACTTCACTCTCTAAGCCACACCGAAAAACCAATGTGGGAGCGGGCTTGCTCGCGAATGCGGTGTGTCAGTCACTGTAATTGTCGACTGACACACCGCATTC